>JADFYC010000024.1 GCA_015233295.1 Deltaproteobacteria bacterium
CGGCCAATTATTTCTTTTCGAACCCCCGGCTCATCATCATGATGACAGTAAACCCGTCGTTCCACTACGCAATCACGTAAGGTCCGGGCCAACTCGGGACAGGCGAGGTGCAACAAATCCGTCAGTTGTTTGCCGGGATATTCATACCAGATACGGCTGTCGCCTTCCCTCCAGGCCGATAGATACGGGGTGGCCGGATTGCCCGTATCCTCAAAACGTCGGTAACAGGTGATTAACTCTCTTACGCGACTCTTTAGTTGGTCACTGTAATCACCATGCAGTATCTGACCACAGTATTCTTCATCCCCGGCCCCCAGGCCGCCTTGCCGACAATCCATTGAAATAGCTCCCCTATAGTCTGTAAACCATAATAGTACTCCACTTTTTATTTTGTCAGGCATCATTATTTCCGGTGCATCGGCTTCATTCAGCCTGACGGCCCATTAACCGTGTCTTGCCGACTTCTGATCTGTGGTTGGCAGTTTTGTTCTTTTCGGGGATATTCGCAATAAACATGCCCATCAAGACCAATGTTGGAGTAGTCTTCGCATAACGACCAGTTCCAATTCAGCCGGCTCAACAGACCTTGTCTCTGACCCATAAGCGATTAAGCCGGATCGTACACTTGATATTTGTTATGATCATGGCACCTGAATTCATAAACTTCACTCCTGTTTCGCAGAGATATTCTTGAACTAAGATAGGATGGGCATCATACCAGGCTGATGAGTTTGTGGCAAGGGCAGAGGTTTCCCTGGCCGGATTGTTGAAGGTGCGTTGCTTATAATTGACGGTCAATTTTCGACTGGTTAGTAATGGAAGAGAGGAGCCTAGGCAAGAGTTTACTGAAATAATACAATGGAATTAGAGGGTGCTTAAAAATGTGGCCTGATCTGTGGGTGGTGCGGCGGAAAACAACCGAACACATGGAATTAAATACTTCGGCGATTTTCCTGGCCGCATTGCACCTGGTCCGTGATCAATTAATGGGAGCCAACCTTAAATTTGCCGGCCAGTTCTCTGAGTCGGCCGGCCACCTGGGCCAGTTTCTTGGTGGATGGTGGTTAGCCAGGCCAATATCATCACCACAATATTTTCCGGCGGTTGCCCAGAAGAATATGAAAAACTAGATTGCCTTGCCCGGCTAACTATGCTAATGAATTTGATCTCACTGACGCTACCCGGCCGAAATTGTTTTTCTGAATCCTGGTTCAGTTAAGGTTTATTACCACCGGCAGACCGACACCACCTGGTCATACCGGCTGAATTAGCCATATAGAGAGAAGATTATGGATATAAAATATGACCCCACGGCCATTGAAGAGAAATGGCAGACCTATTGGGAAGAAAAAAAACTGTTCCAGGTAGCCGAGGACCCGTCCCGGAAGAAATATTACCTGCTGGAGATGTTTCCCTATCCCTCCGGGCGGATCCACATGGGCCATGTAAGGAACTACACGATTGGCGATGTGGTTGCCCGATACAAACGGATGCGCGGTTATAACGTCCTCCATCCCATGGGTTGGGACGCCTTTGGGATGCCGGCCGAAAACGCGGCTATCGCCAAAAAAGTTCATCCAGCCAAATGGACCTATGAAAATATCGATTACATGCGTAGCCAATTAAAGAAAATGGGCTTTAGCTATGACTGGGATCGGGAACTGGCCACCTGCGATGTAGATTATTATAAATGGGAACAACTTTTTTTCGTAAGAATGTACGAAAAAGGCCTGGTTTATCAAAAAGAGGCCACCGTTAACTGGTGTCCCGCCTGTCAAACCGTGTTGGCCAATGAGCAGGTGGAGGCCGGACTATGCTGGCGGTGCAGTTCCGAGGTGACCACCCGGGAGATGCCGGGGTGGTTTTTAAAAATAACCGCTTATGCCGAGGAGTTGCTGGAATATTGTGACCAGTTGCCGGGGTGGCCGGAACGGGTTATGACCATGCAGAAGAACTGGATCGGAAAGAGTTACGGCGCCAATATCATATTTCAATTGGAGAACTCTTCCGAACAGATTAAGGTGTTCACCACCCGGCCCGATACTGTCTTTGGCGCCACCTTCATGACGCTGGCCCCGGAACACCCCTTAGCTGTAAAGCTATCTCGGGGCACCCCGCAGGAAAAAATTGTCGATGAGTTTGTCCAACGGGTCCGGAAACAAGATATGATTGCACGGACCGCCGATGACACAGAAAAAGAAGGCGTCTTCACCGGAGGTTATTGCCTTAACCCGGTCACCGGCGCCCGGATGCCCATTTTTGTAGGCAACTTCGTGCTCATGGAATATGGCACCGGAGCAGTTATGGCGGTGCCCACCCATGACCAGCGCGACTTTGAATTCGCACACAAATATGGCCTGCCATTGATTGTGGTGGTGCAGCCCCCAGAAGGCGGCCTGGCACCCGAGACCATGACCGAGGCTTATGTCAATCCCGGAATCATGGTCAATTCCGGCCAGTTCAATGGGATGGACAACGAACCGGCCAAACGGGCCATCGCCGACTATCTGGCTTCTATACAAAAAGGCGCCCTGGCCGTGACTTATCGGCTGCGTGACTGGGGTATCTCCCGGCAACGTTATTGGGGCAATCCCATTCCCATGATCCATTGCCCCGCCTGCGGCATTGTGCCGGTTCCGGAAAAGGACCTTCCGGTCATCCTCCCCTTGGACGCGGAGATCCCGGAGAGCGGAGAATCGCCGTTGCCCCGGTTGAAGTCATTCACCAACACCGCCTGCCCCAAATGCGCCGGCCCGGCTCGCCGGGAAACAGATACGATGGACACCTTTATGGAATCCTCCTGGTATTTTGATCGGTATGCCTGCCCCGACTGCAATACCGCGCCACTGGATCCGGCCAAGGTCAAGTACTGGCTTCCTGTCGATCAATATATCGGGGGCATTGAACACGCCATTCTACATTTGCTATACTCCCGGTTCTTCACCAAGGTCCTGAGAGATATGGGCATGCTGGACCACGACGAGCCCTTCACTAATCTGCTGACCCAAGGCATGGTCATCAAAGACGGGTCCAAGATGTCTAAATCAAAGGGAAACGTAGTTGATCCCGATGACCTGCTCACCCGCTATGGGGCCGATACCGTCCGGTTGTTTAGCTTGTTTGCCTCGCCACCGGAGCGTGACCTGGAGTGGTCCGACCAGGGCGTGGATGGTGCCTACCGATTTGTCAACCGGCTCTGGCGCCTCTTCTTCGACCATCCCGACATGATTAAGGTATCTCCGGCCCAATATGATCCCAGCCAACTAACGCCGGAGTTGAAACGCCTGGATCGAAAAATTCACCAGACCATCAGAAAAGTCACTGACGATATCGACAAAAAATTCCACTTTAACACCGCCATCGCCGCCTGCATGGAGCTATTTAACCTCACCGCCGGATTGTCCCCGGTCGTGCCGGTCGGTGATCCCGGCCGGGGCGTCATAAAAATGGCCGTCGATACCTTAATTATGTTGTTATCCCCGATGATCCCCCACATGACTCAAGAGATGTGGGCGACTATGGGCCGGAGTGATGACCTGGTTGACCTGCCCTGGCCTAAGTATGATCCGGAACGGGCTAAAGAGGATGAAATTCAACTTGTTATTCAAGTAAACGGAAAACTCCGGAGCCGCTTGACCATCGCGGTGGACACAGACGAAGCAGAAATCAAACAAAGAGCCTTAGAAGATGAAAAGATCGTCACCTTCATCGGGGGTGCCGCCGTCAAGAAGGTCATTTTAGTCAAAAACAAGCTGGTCAATATTGTCATCTAACCGGTTTATCGCCGAAATACCGGTGACACTGGAGACGGGTCACCTGACTTGCTCTCTGAGGTTCCTTTTAACATGTTGATAAAACAAAAATCATCCCCCATCCCGGCCCTGATTTCTTCCAGCCCGAGTCGACCTGCTTGGGCCGGGAATTGGCTCTTGTTGATCTTATTGACCATTTGCATGTGGGTGGCCATTGGTTGCGGGTACGGGTTCGGTCCCGGGGAAGTAAAGTTGCCGCCCCACGCCAAAAACGTTTTTATCCTGATGTTTGACAACAAGACCACCGAGCCTGACATCGGAGCCTTTTTTTCTGATGCCTTGGGGTTTGAATTTTCCAGGAGTGGGGTACTGAAGGTAACGGACCGAACCAGGGCTGACCTAATTGTTGAAGGCGAGGTAGTATCCCTAAAGGTGGATACCATATCATATGGACAATTCAATGTCCCATTGGAGAAGCGGGCTTGGATGACGGTCAAAGTCCGGCTGACTGAGCTGGGGACGAACAAAGTCCTCTGGCGGGATGACAAGATGTCGTGGCACTATGAATACCTGGTTGATGTTTCCGACCCCAGGGCCGGCGAGGCCAGTCTTCGGGAGGCGATCAGACAAATTGCCAAAAATTTAGCCCAGAAAATGCATGACCGGATGCTGGCCGGATTCTGATTTAGGGTACCCCCCCGGCCCGAAAGACAAAGAAATGAAGACGCAAACGGCAAACCGCAGAGGACGCAGTGAATAAGGAAAGGACCCGGAGGGTTTCTTTAGTCTTATAATTAGTTAATAGAGAAACTCTGCGCTCTTGTCTTTTCTCCGCCTCCTCTGCGGTTTGCTTTTTTTAAAAACGATAGCATCCGGTTTGAAATAAGTCTAGGCTTTAAGGCTGTTAGCGGCCTTGGCCAATCTGGACACTTTCCGGGAGGCGGTTCTTTTATGAATTGTTCCCTTAGAGGCAGTCTTGAAGATGATGCTGTTAGCCATAGAGAGAAGACTCGAGGCCTTGGCCTGATCACCATCATCAATGGCGCTCCGAACAACTTTGATGGCGTTTTTCATCTGGGTTTTGTTTGACTTGTTGCGCTCACGCCGGATGATGGTCTGCCGGGCTCTCTTAAGAGCGGATTTATGGTTGGCCAACTTGATTCTCCTTTTGTTTGTGTCTTATTCTTAAATTAGGTTCTTAAATTAGGCTTTCTAAATCACGGAACGTAGCCGCGGGGACAAGGATAAGTTAACTCTAGAAAAAAATAAATTTTTAACCATTCCCTAGCCACTTGTCAAGCTTTTTCTTACCCGGTCGAATCAACAAAGGTTGTCCAAGAACTCCATGAATGAAAAAAAAAATCTAACTAAGGCCGCCGGGGTAGTGGGTTTCGCCACGCTCCTCTCACGCATCTTGGGCTTTTTACGAGACATGATCACCGCCTATTTTGTGGGCGCATCCATGGCCGCAGATGCTTTTTTCGTCGCCTTTAGGATTCCCAATCTGCTCCGTCGATTGGTCGCCGAAGGGGCCTTAACCATCGCTTTTGTCCCTGTTTTTACAGAGTACTTAACCAAGAGATCAAAAAGAGAAGCCCTGGAATTGGCCGGGGTCGTATTTACTTTGATGGTTATCCTGCTCACTGTCCTAACGATCCTGGGCGTGGTCTTTGCCCCGGCGGTTATCTCCGTATTGGCGCCGGGATTTGTCAAGTCTCCCTCTCAGTTTGATCTAGCCGTATCCTTGACCAGAATCATGTTTCCTTACATCTTCTTCATCTCACTGGTTTCATTAATGATGGGGATGCTTAATTCACTAAACCATTTTGCCGCCCCGGCCCTGGCCCCGTGCCTCCTCAACCTGAGCATGATCGGCAGCGTCTATCTACTGGGGCCGTTGGTTGGAAGTCCGGTTTACCGGCTGGCCTGGGGAGTGATTATAGGCGGGGTAACCCAATTGGCCTTGCAGGTCCCTTTTCTCATTCAGAAGGGAGCGATGATCAGATTTAGTTTGGACTATAAACATCCAGCCGTCAAAAAGATTTTTCTATTGTTCATCCCGGCGGCTATGGGTGCGGGCGTCTATCAGATAAACGTGGCTGTGGGCACCCTGCTGGCCTCCATGTTGCCCCAGGGCAGTGTTTCTTACCTTTATTTTGCAGACCGGATTCTGGAATTCCCGTTGGGTATTTTTGCTGTGGCCGTTGCCACGGCGATCTTACCCAGTTTGTCTCGGCACGTGGCTGGAGATGACATGGCCGGACTGGGTACGACTTTCTCTTTTGGGATGCGTTTGGTTCTATTTATCACCGTCCCGGCCATGGTCGGTCTGATTGTTCTCCGTCGGCCCATTGTGGCGCTACTGTTCATGCGCGGCCGATTCACCTGGGACGCTGTGGAAGCTACTGCATCGGCTTTGCTATGGTATTCTGTTGGGTTAGCTGCGATAGCCGGGGTCCGGATTGTAGTTAACGTGTTTTATGCCCTTCAGGACACCGCCACCCCGGTGAAGGTAGCCGCCTTGAGTCTGGTGGCCAATATCTTCTTCAGTCTGCTGTTGATGGGCCCGATGCAGTACGCCGGCCTAGCCCTGGCCAACAGTCTTTCAGCAGTCGTTAATCTGGGTCTGCTGGCCTGGCTGTTGCACTGCCGATTATCCGATATTCAGGCAAAACATATCGTAAAGTCAGCGACGAAGGTGGCGACCGCGGCTGGCGTGATGGGACTCGTTATTCATTTTGGGGTGATTGTGCCGCTGTATCGTCAAAACATGCCGACCGCCAAGGCCCTGCTGGTAGTCATGGGCGGGATCCTGCTGGGCATGATCGTTTACGGTGCCGTGGCTCTGGCCCTTAAATCGTCTGAACTGAGATCGGTGATGGACCTGGTGACAAAACGGATACAGCGGTTTCAGCGCCGGCAAGTAGCTTGAGAGGTGCGGCTTATCGGCTCCGGACTAACAAGCCGGTTATTTAAATTAAACCCGAAATCATTACGGCCGTGGAAGGCTCTAGTTTAATCCAACTTATCAAAGATGGTGACAATGTCAGGTATCGGGTGTATACTAGGCTGGTCTTGGATGAGTCTGGCGGGCGGCAAACGTCTAGGCTTCAATTTTCGATCAAGTAGAGGAGAACAGAATATTGGATTGGCAGATTAGACTGGAACAGCTATCTTTTATTGGTCCCGGCGTCTTTTCGGAAACCTTCTGCAAACTTCTTTTGGCCACCCTTTTGGGAGCGTTAATTGGTTTTGAGCGGGAGACCCATGGCCAGGCGGCGGGATTCCGAACGTATATCCTGGTGGCCCTGGGCTGTTGTTTGATCATGATGACGTCACTCCATATCCATGATATATTTAAACATTTTGATGCTAATAGTTCCGTCCGAATCGACCCCGGCCGCATCGCCTCATATGCCCTGGCCGGCATGGGCTTCATGGGAGCCGGAGCCATCATTGTAGGGAAAGGCACAGTTAGAGGGTTGACCACCGCAGCCGGGATGTGGATGATCGCGGCGGTAGGACTGGCGGTGGGCTGCGGCTACTTTGTCCCGGCCATTTCGGTTACTTTGCTTAGCTTCTTCTGCCTTTATGTCCTCCGCCAGACCAAGACGTATCTACGCAAGGACAACTTTAACGGTCTCACCCTGGTATCCGACAATGAAAAAGACCGGCAAACTCTGATCGAGGACGTTCTACGGAAGCACCCTTTCTCCAAATTTCACCTGGCTAGCTTTCATCATCATATCATCCAGGAAACCATCACGTTTCATTTCAGCCTGGTCTCCAAAGGCGATGTCCTCTGGCCGAAGTTAATGCAAGACCTGTCCAGGCTCCCGGGGGTCCGGGAGGTCATCTTGGAGGAAGGGATAGTCCCATAATATCCATAGACTTTGCGGAGACTGTTTATGACCCGGAAAAAATATCCCCTGGAACTAACGATCAATGGAGAATCTGTCAGCCTGACCGTCGAACCCCAACTCACCCTGTTGGAACTCATCCGAGATCGCCTGATGCTGACCGGAACTAAGGAAGGTTGTGCGGAAGGAGCGTGTGGTTCTTGTACGGTCCTGCTGGATGGCGCGCCTATTCGTTCCTGCCTCACCCTGGCTTTGTCCGTGGCCGGGCAGGAGGTCACCACTGTTGAGGGGTTAGCCGTGGCCGGGCAACTTGATCCGATCCAGCAAGCTTTTGTGGACCACAGCGCGGTGCAGTGCGGTTTTTGCACCCCCGGGATGATTATGTCGGTCAAAGGATTGCAGAACAAAAATCCCCATCCCACCGAAGAAGAGATCCGAGAGGCCATTTCCGGTAACATCTGCCGCTGCACGGGTTATGTCAAGATCATCGACGCGGTCAAATCCGCCACTGAAATCCAACCCAGATTGTCCGATACTTTTGAGTCCGGTTAGAAACAGTAAAATGATGATCCGTCGACTGTTAAGTCAATCTTAAATCCTTGACCAGGCCCGGAATTGCTTATGCAATACGATGTGTGCACCAAAGTGATGATGGAGAAATGCCGGGATGTCATACTCCGCCACTGGGTTGGGATCCCCCCGTCTTGGAAAGCCGGCTGATTGATCCCTTGCCCCAAGAGACGGTGAGTCAGAAAAGAAGCCACTATTCGGTGCTGGTCACAGACGTACGAGGGGAACGGAAACTGGTCCTGCTGGAGATTCAGACCCTGTGGGATAAAAAGATAGGGCTAAGGATGCTGGACTACCGGTCCAGGTACTTATTAGAATATGAACTCGAGGCTATATCTTGTGTTCTGTTACTGCGCCCATCAACGCAAGCCGTAGATATTTACCAGGATAATCAGGTCACTTTCAGGTTTCAGGTAATTCGAGTTTACGACCTGGATGCCCAAGAGATTATCGATGAAGGTATCACCTGCTTAGCCCCGTTTGTGCCATTGATGCGGCATGGCCCGGAGCTGATAGACGAAGCCGATAAACTTATCTATGAAAGTTCAGCGCCCAAACCGGACAAAGCCGATATGCTCACGGCTATGGCCATTTTTTTCAGGATTGATTTCACCCAGTTTACCAGGGTACCTGGTTTCAAAAAGGAGGGATATCATGATTGAATCCGTCGGCTATGAAGTAATTAAACGAGAAGGGATTCAGGAAGGGATTATAGAGGGAATGATGAGGGCTCAACGGGAGGGTATAATTGAAATCCTTCACAGCAAGTTTGGCCACCTGCCCCAGGAAGTCGAGCAAAAAATTAGGACTTATACCGACCCGGCCCAATTGCGAACTCTATTGATTAACGCGGCGACGGTCACGTCTTTGTTGGAATTCCGCCAGAAATTGGAATAAACCACCATCCCGTCTTTACCCCTCTGGGTCCACCTTAAAACTACGCGCCCTCTGTGGTTCATTTTTTCTCGGCAAGGATTCTGCATTGGGCGGCGGCGTAAGGCAAGTCATGAGAAAAGCAAACAACCTACTGTCAAGATACCGCTCCCTCTTCCTGGCCGCCCTCTTCCTGGCCCTGGCGTCATTGGGCTGGTCGACCGGATCAGCCTCAGCCGGAGACTGTTCTCAACAGCCTGACACCATTAGAATTGTTCAGTGCCACAACCAACGGTACCAAAAGGCGGACCAGGAGTTAAACCAGGTCTACGCCGAGGCGATGAAACACCTCACCGAACCCCAGAAACAAAAATTAAAAGAGGCCCAGCGGGCCTGGCTGAAATATCGGGACACCAACTTCGAGTTCGTTAAGGAATTAAACCGTGACTCGGGAACCTACGCCTCCATCGAACTGGCCGATTACCAAGCCACAATGGTGGAAAAAAGAGTCTTGGAACTGAAATATCTTCTTCAGGGCCCGGCCGGCACCATAACCAAATGGTGACCGGACTAAAATGGTGGACTCCGTCGGAAACTTTGACGTTAAAATTCTCAGGTAACAGCATAGTCGCAATAAAGGAATTTATAAAGATTTTGCCGAGAGAAAAAGTAGAATTTGTGCCTGAAATGCCGGAATATCTCAACCATATCTCTTACGGTTTGACTAGGAGGAGGCTGAGATTGATGAGATACCGAAGAATCCGGATTGTCACATCGTGGCCCATTCCAAGTTTATTACCATTCGATCACGTCTTAGGCGAGTTGACTTAAATTAACTCCTCAAATAAGGAATACCTATATGACAGATCAAGATATGGTTCAGAAACTCCTCAACGGTTCTTCTCTAATAACATTCATGATCCCAGATTCATCGATGCCTAGTAACTATCCTGAACATTGGGAATCATACGAATTACCAAGTGTGATCATTAACGGATCCCATTTCTGGGGAAAGTCAAGAAATGAACATTTATTTGTTGGGCATACTGACTCTTCCGCGATTATAGGCCTAACCGCATTTTGTTATACCAATATTGGCGATATCTTTTGTTCATTGGGGTACCCTGCCGAGCAAACATTTCAAAGAAATTCCACTGGAATAGTTCTCATGAGCAAGAGGCGTTATAAGAAACATGTATGGAATTTTTCTAATGACTACAATTTAATATGGGATTCGGACAGAAAGGATCCGCCCGAAAATCTCATGGAAGGAATACAAGCGGGGTTAATGTTTAAAATAGCTATGCTTGATTCTGAAGGTATCTGGAATATACACCCCATATATCTCCCATCTTATTTTCCCAAATCAAACCAATGGGTACTGGACACTTCCTTCGATCTTTACCCCATGTTTTTTAGATATCCCGAAGAAACAAAGACCATCATTGGTGATAACCCCTCGTTCTATGCTACTAGACCCAAAGATAATGCATCCGGTACGTTGGCTTCAGTGGCAACCGTCTTCTATTCCTTTTATCGCTTTTATCCAAATGGCAAGTACACTAACTTCTATGATTCACTTAGGGGAACCGTGCAAGAATATAGAAGACTAATGGTGTTTTCTGAGGTGGTCAAGTAACCCAAGACTATATCGAATCATTTCGTTTGGGATGTATGTTCCAAGTCTGGGTCTGATTGCACCGACTCGCAACTTCCATATACTTGGCTCGGCTACACTTGACTCTTTTGAGCGCACCTGTTTCTCGTTACGTTCCTTAGGAACGGCATAAGGAAGTTAAGATTTCTCGCTTCACACCGAAATGACAAAGTGGCCGCACCCAAAAACGTTCTGCGCCACCACCGCTTTGGATGTCGTCATTTCGACCGGATGTTGTCATTTCGAGCGGAGCGAGAAATCTTAGCACGTGCTTATCCTACGTCTTCTCGAAAAGGGACGGTGATGACCGTTCATAGTATAACCAACTTTTCTCTTTCTTTTGAAAAAGGAATAACAGAATGAACGACAGCAAGGTTATTAAAAAATTGCTTGATGGCTCATCGTTAAGAATTTGCATAAATTCCGGTCAATCGCCTTCAGTGAGTTCTCTGGAATGCTATAAGTCATATGACTTACCCCATGTAGTAATTAATGGAACCCATTTTTGGGGAAAAACAAGAAATAATTGTTTTGAGGTTTATCCAAAATCAGCCGAATACTCTGGCTTAGAGCCTCACATAACTTCTTATTGCTTTACAAATATGGGAGATATTTCTTGCCGCTTTGAAGTGGCCACTGTTGGAAGCAATTTCTCTAACGATCAGTTTCAAGCAACTTTTATGAAAACAGGTGGGGACAATAGGCATCTTTGGCGAGTAATAGACGATTACCAGTTGCTCTGGGACTCAAGACGAAATGATTCGCCCAAGGTAATCACAGACGCGATCCAACATGCTTCAAGGGTAAAAATCGTTATGCTCGACTCAAAAGGCGCTTGGAACATACATCCAGTGGACCTCCCCATGTACTTTCCCAGCCTCAATCAGTTTGAACTAAAAACATGCTACGACTGTTATCCCTTCTTCATGCAATCTCCCGGCGAGACAAAAAAAATAATAGAGCATACTGCAGGATGTTGGGATTCCGGACCTGACAAAGAAACAGAATCTGTTGGGGTCATGGCTACTGTTAAGGGCTTCCATTCATTTTATCACATCTATTCAAATGGAAAGGTCAGCACCATTTATGATTTAATCGAAAACAAATCACAAAAATATAATAGGTTAAAAGTATTCACGAAGAAAGCAGCATACTAAACACCATGCATAAGGGGACCCGTAGGCCCCCTTATTGTGTTATATGTAGTTATATGAAAGTTAAGGTTAACGCAGCAGGGATAAGAGACCTTGCGGCAACTGGTTAGCCTGAGCCAACATAGCCGTTCCGGCCTGATTCATGATCTGCCACTTGGTCATTGCCGCCACGCCCTTGGCCATATCCAGGTCGGTGATGGTTGACTCGGCAGCCGTCATATTTTCACTCATGACGGACAGGTTGTTGATGGTGTGATCCAACCGGTTCATCACTGCACCTAACTTGGACCGTTGGGAAGAGACTAAGTTAATGGCATGATCGATTTTGGAAATCGACCTCTGAGCCAGGGTCGGATCTACCATCAAAACGTTGTCTAAGCCCAGAGAGCCGGTGCTAACCTCGCCGATACTGGTGCTGATATTTTGCCCGGCATTGGCTCCCACCGCCAGGTTGACGTGTTTATCGACAACATGTAGGACCATCGAGTGGGCCGCGCCGTCTGAAGCAAAATCAAACGCTCCGGTATTGGCATTCCAGGTGGTTTTCACACCTACCGTCGGAGAAAAGTTGATGTCAACGCCTGGAATCAGGTTGTCCGCCTCGGGCGAAGCCACTTTGCGGCTAAATAGATTCTCTCCAGTATGGGCATCCTGGACTTGAACGTACCATGGGTCAACCCCCTGAGTATCGGAAGCGCATTGAATCCGAGCGAAACTGAAGGCCGTCTGGAGGTCTTCATCCGCCCCGAAGAAGAGCTGCCCGGAGGCCCCGGCCCAGGGCGACCTGACGACCAGCGTCCCGTCCACGGCCGCATCGCCCGATCCTTGCCGGTAGGTGCCTTCCGAGGTGTTGGTGATAAAGTCGGCCACGTGATTATACACCGTGCCCGCAGCCGTGCCGTTGATGGTGAGACCCAACCCACCGGAAGACACATTGGTGGTGATGGCTGAAGCGATCATGTTCTGTAACTGATCCAGCGTTGTCGCCTTGTCAAAGTAGATCGTGGCTTTTTGACCGTTGGCGTAGATATTCATGCTTCTAGACTGATCCAACAAACCGTTGAATTGGGCGATTTGACCCAATGTGTTGGTTCCTTTAGCAATAGAGACTGTTTCACCTACTTTGGTCACGTCGAGAAGAATACTCCCGGCATTCCCCACCGTGGCCGCGGCAGTGGCAAACGAAAGATTGATTCCCAAATCGGCCAGGGTTTGATCGGCTGAGACCCCATTTTGGCTCACGAGTGTGGCCGCGACATTCCAACTGTTGTTCGCACTTACGGCTAATGACCGCCGGTTGTAGATGTTGGTGGCTAAGTTATTATGCGCGGCGTCCGTGTAGATGGCTAAGGAGATGCCGGCATTATTGCCCTGGGCATGGGTGTTGAGATCCCACCCGACGCCCGACAAAAGACTCGCCATCCCCTCTCCATTATACAATTGAACTTCAGACGCGACCTCCGAAGTCACCCCAATTTGACGGCTGATCATATGGAATCTTCCATCTGCTGTATTGTAGGCCACATCCGCCTGATTACTCTTCGACCCACCTCCGGCAATGATGGCGTTATTCATGGCCGTTTCCATATCCTGGGCCAGGGTTTTGTGAGCGCTGGCTGTATTAGTGTATGACTTCCCGGCCAGGACTGCCGTATAAACAGTCGACTGATTGACCGAAAAGACAATCTTGTTGTTCGCGTTAGCGGTATAGACCCCACCTGCGATGCCTAGAGAGGTTACCGTATAGCCGGCAGTTGTTGAGTCACGGACAATGTTCCCAATGGTAAAATGACTCGGTGCCATGGTGCCGTCCGCCGTAGTGACAACGAAGCTGAGTTGATGGTTGACATTGATCTGAGCCCGGACACCCATACTACCGCTAATCAGCTTATTGTTAATGGTGTCTAATACATCATTTTCGGTAAAAGACGCCATGGTTTTTATGGTGGTACCGGCGACTGTTCCCGCTCCGGTAGCTGCAGCGTTAAGATTGAAGGTGATTGTTTTAGTGGTGCCGTTGGCGCAAATGTCAAAATGGGTCGTCGTATGGCCGGTAAGGGTGCCGGCCGCGGTCATGAAAAAGAGATTTGCATTTTGAGTGTTTAACGATCCTTGTGCGAAATAAACGGTATTAACATTTGATAAGATTTGGTTGTTTAAACTCAATCCCGTTGCGGCGGCAAAACCAGCGTCTGTGGTAATCACCGCAGATGAATTAACGGCGGAAATGCGCATAAAGTAACCACCTGCAGGATTGCTGTTGGCCGCCCATGTAATATTGATATTCCCGGTAACGACTGCAGTGACGGTTTCTATTGAGCACTCAATTTGGGCTATGGTATAGGTACCCTTTGCAAACGCTACCGTAATGCTAGAGCAAAGAGTAATCGAGCCGGAATGAGCAAAAAACAGGGTGTCCGTAGCAGTCGCCACGGCATCGCCGGTTCCGTTGATGTCTGTGGCCACGGCACTCGCCGTGGAGACGGACTTTGCACCGACCATCGACGGGCCGACGGCGCAAATAGTTATAGTGCCGGTAGCCGAAAAGCCGGCTATCTCTGCCGCTTGCCCCTGCTGGAATTTGTAATAGTACTGTGCATCCTGGGCTATGGTGGAGGAGTTGAATGTAACCCCGGCGCTATTGAGCATGGACCCGTTGGTTGTATTCAGGCTAAAGTGCACCGAATTGGTGGTGGCCGTGTAGGGGTTCTTCAGCTCCATTACATCGCTTTTCCAGACCTCGTTGGTGCCTACGGCTGAGGCGGTGACGTTGATCCGATAATTGCCTTCCCGCACCTGGCCGGTGATGTGAGCCTCGAGCTTGTCCGGCGTGTCCGTGGACCAAATGCCCGATCCGTTGCCATTTAGGAGTTTTTTGGTGTTAAACTCCGTGCTGGAGGAAATGCTGTTGACTTCAGACTTCAGTTGGTCCACTTCATCCTGGATGGACGAGCGGTCCGAGGAAGTCAAAGTTCCATTGGAGGCCTGAACGGCCAATTCCCGCATCCTTTGCAGGATGGACTGGGTTTCGCTAAGAGCGCCGTCGGCTACCTGCAGCATGGAGGTACCATCTTGGGCATTCATGGAAGCCCGGTTAAGTCCGCTGATTTGGCCTTGGAAGCGCTGGGAGATAGCCAAACCGGAAGGATCATCCTTGGCTCCGTTGATCCGCAGACCAGTGGACAAATGATCGATCGCGTTGGCCAGATTTTTGTTAGAGACAGCAAGAGAATTATATGCTATCAACCCGGGAATATTATTGACGACTGAAAGACTCATGGCATATCCTCCTTGATAGGCTGTGAGAGGGGAATCCATTCCCCAACGTTAAAAAAAGTCGAATGGTGAATTAAAGTCAAAAGACTTTGGTTCGCTGAACCGACATTACCTCCTTTCGTGGCGCGTGACATCACGATCAACTGATTCGGTTCATGTCCCACCCCCCCCCACGGCTTTCCGGCTAGTGCAAGGAAGATGGAGAAGAATAAACACCGGCACGTGGTGCCCGTTGAATCTTCCGCCATCTCTCCCCCCTCACTCCAGATGGAAGGTGGTGATAGGGTTAACAGACAGACCGTCCTAATCAGTTAGGTTTTGATTGGCTCCAGGCTTGGAAGCGCCTTGACTTTCCGGCTAGCGCAAGGAAAATGGGGAAGGATCAACACCGGCACGTGGTGCCCGACGAATCTTCCGCCATCTCTCCCCCCTCACTCCAGATGGAAGGTGGCCAGGTGTTTCCCAAGACCGCGGTTATGACCAATCATGGAATTGATTCTGATAAATTTTGTAGGGTTAACTACTATATATGTTTGTTTTAAATTATATCTCTAATTTTCTTGGTCTCGGTATGGGTCAAAACCTTCAATGTGACAAATATTAAGATTCCTCATATTCGTTCGGAATGCCAGGGTGAAAGCCATTCGTTTGGGTTGTGGTCACGATCCAAAAGATTCCTCACGTTCGTTCGGAATGACAGTATAAGCAACATCTGCAAGTATAAGCGACATCCGGAATGGAAAAGGAATATTGTCATTTCGAGCGAAGCGAGAAATCTTTTTCCCATTGATCGCTTATGTCTTTCCAATCCGGATTCATGCTCAATATCAACTTATTTTTCTTTTCCCTTCGCCAAGCTTTTATCTCTTTTTCTCTCTTAATCGCAGCGTATATGTCGGAAGTGTATTCATAATATACCAATTTGTTTATGTTATACTTGCTGGTAAAGCCATCGATAAGTTTGTTCTTATGTTCATACACTCTGCGTTCAAGATCATTTGTCACTCCAACGTAGATTACCTTATTGTTCCAATTGCTCATAATATAGACATAATAGTTGTGGTCACGCTCCAAAAGATTCCTCACATTCGTTCGGAATGACAGAGTGGAAACCGTTCGTTCGGAATGACAGGCTGAAAGTCATTCGTTAAGAATGCCAGGGCCAGATTGTCATTTCAAGCGTAGCGAGAAATCTTAAGATCCCTCATATTCGTTCGTAATGACAGTATTAGCAACATCCGCAATAGGTTGAAGCACGTCCAATCCATAGCAGACAATAAAGACCAGACACTTCAACAGGACAGATACCACACCCAGGCCGAAGACACCAGGCCCAAGACCACCAGCTCGCGAGCCATTTTCTTGGCCACATCACTGATATTCATGCCCTGTTGCACTTTTCCCATGGCTTCGGTAAGAATCTGCTCAAAAGACTTGCTTTGTTGTTTGGTAATTTCCAACCGGCGCTTAGCTCCGGCGATAGTATACTTTTCTTCATTCAATAGACGTTTTATATCACCCAGCACCTCGACATCCTTGGAGGTGAAGCGCCGATGTTTTCCTTCAGTCCGTTTTACATTCAGAACGGAACTAAATTCTTTTTCCCAAAAGAGAATAGTTGATCGGGGGACATTCAGAATGGTGCTTACCTCGCCGACATCAATCCCCTCCTTGGAAATGAGTGGAGCACTGGTAGAGGTGACCTGGTTGGTTTTCATTTTCACACCTCCATGTGTGAAAAAGGACTTCATTTCTCGGCAAATCCTTTGCCGTTATCCCGGGGGGTCCACATGAGTCGGCCCTAATTCAATTCCCGGAATCAATTCCTGGGCCTTCATATTTCTTATCGTCAACAAGACAAAAGTACTTTAGAAAAATTTCTTTATCACTTTTTTTCTTACCGACGCCCCGGGCGGACATACCATGGCCCGGTCATTTGGGCGTCCGCCCACCTCATGATTACACGATGAGGCGGTTCACTCAGGATGATTCGTGTTTATCAGAGTCAATATCAAAATCAAAAATATTCCGAAGGGACGGTCCATATTATCCTAGGGCAACGCCTTGGGTAAAGGTGACGTCTATACAAAATATCATGTAATGATGATATAAAACCTCTGGCAATTCAGTAGGTCACCCCTGATTACGTGTCTCATCAAGACCGCCTTGGGACTGGTCGATTACCTATCCACCCGGATGACCCGTGACCATCCACATTTCCCGGGGCGTTGCCCCAATGCGGTTGAATTAAGGCACAGCCTTACCATCCTCGGATGTGATAAAATTCCTCACATTCGTTCGGAATGACAAATTTGCATCGTCATTCCAGATAGTCCACTTCACTGTCATTTCGAGCGAAGCGAGAAATCTTAACGCCTTAGGCTTAATTCAACAGCATTGGGGCAACCCTGGGTAACAGCTTATCTTAAATAGCCCTGTAGGGCAACCTGGCTTGATCAATAGCTTTGTCGCCAGCCTAAAGAAATAGTGCATAAAGTTAAAAGGAGCTACCTCCCTGGGGGACTGAATTGGACCCCCCAGGGGGTAGACTATTTAAGCAAGCTGAGTAGGCTCTGGTTCAACTGGTTGGCCTGAGCCAACATAGCCGTGCCGGCCTGGTTCAATATCTGATACTTGGTCATTTCGGATACTGTCTTGGCCATATCCAGATCAGTGATGGTTGACTCGGCCGCCTGCATATTTTGACTCTGGACGGCCAGGTTATTGATAGTGTGGTCCAAACGATTCATCACGGCGCCCATTCTAGCTCGTTCGGAGGAGACCTGGTTTACGGCCTTGTCGATTTTGGCAATCGACCTTTGAGCCAGGGTCGGATCCACCACCAGGACGTTGTCTAGGCCCAGCGATCCGGTATTTACCTCGCCGATACTGGTGCCGATATTTTGCCCGGCATTGGCTCCCACCGCCAAATCGATATGCCGATCCACCACATGGAGAACCATGCTCTGAGGATTACTATTGGCCGTGAAATCAAACTGCCCGGTGTTGGTATTCCAGGTTGTATTTACGTCTACTGTCGGTGAAAATTTTACATTCACCCCTGGAATCAGGTTGTCTATTTCGGGGGCAGCCACTTTTCGGCTGAAGAGTTCTTGACCCGTGTGGGCATCAGCGACTTGGACGAACCATGGATCAACACCCGCGTCGTCTGAGGCATTTTTAATACGGGCAAAGCTGAAGGCATTTTGGATATCCTCATCCGCTCCGAAGAATATCTGCCCGGCGGTTCCAGCCCATGGAGACCTGATCACCATGGTCCCATCCACTGCCGCATCGCCCGACCCTTGTCGGTAGGTACCCTCTGAGGTATTTGTAATGTAATCAGCTACATGATTGTAGACAGTTTGTTGGGCCGTGGATGGACCGTTCACCTTGAGACCCAGCCCTCCGGCAGATATATTGGTGGTGATGGCTGAAGCGATCATGTTTTGCAACTGAGCCATGGTTGTCGATTTATCAAAGTAGATGGCGGCCTTCTGACCATTGGCATAAATGGTCATGCTTCGGGTTTGATCAAGCAAACCTTCGAATTGGGAGATTTCACCCAACGTATTAGTTCCCTTGGCGATAGATATCTTCTCACCTGCTTTGGTCACGTCGAGAAGAATACTCCCGGCATTCCCCACCGTGGCCGCGGCAGTGGCAAACGAAAGATTGATTCCCAAATCGGCCAGGGTTTGATCGGCTGAGACCCCATTTTGGCTCACGAGTGTGGCCGCGACATTCCAACTGTTGTTCGCACTTACG
>JADFYC010000250.1 GCA_015233295.1 Deltaproteobacteria bacterium
CCAATCTTCCACCCAGGGCAAGCCGGGATTCCTAAGGGCATTGGACCCAAAGGCCAGAATGATGGCAACCAGGCCCAGAGCGGTTGCCTGAGCGCAAGTCCTTCGTACAGCCAGGGTCATTGGTCAACTCCAGGTGTTATAGATTACTCTTTGGAGACGCCGTTCTGGGTAATTTCTTCGACAAAGGCCAGGACAACTTCCGGATCCAATTGAGATCCGCTTATTTTTTTTAAGATTTCCAGCCCTTCTGCGTATGATGTACCCTTCTGATAGGGCCGGTCGGTGGTCATGGCGTCAAAGCAGTCGGCCACGCTGATGATTCTGGCTCCTAGCGGGATTTCCTTTCCCGTCAGTCCCTTGGGGTAACCTTGACCATCAAATCGTTCGTGGTGATAGTGGACAAATTCAACTATCGGCCCCAGGAAATCCAGGTCGCGCAATATGGTTACGCCGTTTTCCGGATGCACCTTGATACTACTCAAAAGATCATCCGTCAGCGGGATTCCACGCGCTTCAAACAAGGCGTCTGGGAAGCTAATCTTACCGATATCGTGAAGGATACCTCCCAACCTGATGTGATTGACTTCATTTTCGGGAAGACCTAACCGCCTGGCGATACGCTGGGCATAATCAGCCACCCGGACGGCATGCCCCTCAGTGTACTCGTCTCGGGCAGCTAAGGCATTGGCCATGGTCGTCACGGAGTTGATGATGTTTTTTTTCAGTCTCTCGTTTAATTCTCTTAATTCTTCAACCAGTTGTTCCAATCGATATTCCCTGGCTTCAATTTTGACCATCATCAAGCCCACCGCCTCGGCTATCCGGCAAATGGTCTCAGGCTGGCCGGGTTTAGTCAACTCAATGATATCCTGCAAGTAATTTCCTTTGGCGATGGCTTCAATGATTCCGACGAGCTGATCGGTCAGATCCCCAGGAAGCGAGTCCATGTGATTTGTCCTTTTCGTTTTATTCAACCAAAGAATCTGAAGCGCCCTCCCCTTCCCTTATAGTTCCCGGCGTCATACTTTCTGAATCATCAGATTCGGTTTGCCCGCTGAGTGATGACGATTCAAGAAATGATCCGGCCAAGAGTTTCCCGAACAAACCAGTCTCATCGGCTTTGGTTAGAGCGGCTAAGGTTCCCGTGAGTCCTGGTTGATTCTCGAAAGAGAAAGAAATGGTCCATTTGTTTCCCTCAAAAAAAGGAGGAGGCTTTAAAATCACCTGGGATAGAGACCGGATGGGCGCGGTTAACCTGTGATAGGTTTCTTCCGCCAGGGTAAGCCGCGGAAAGAGCTTATTTTTGATCCAGCGCCGCCACCGTTCCGCCTTTGTCGGCTGATCTATCCGGGAATCGTCGAGGATGGAAATGGAATCCGGGCTGGTGATCAGGTCATGGCCGGTTTGGGTTTCCCGCCGGGATAAGGTATTAATATTTTCGATTAGTTCTCTCTGGGTATTATGATTGTAGCCCAGCGCCGAAATAACATTGAATAGGGCCAATCTATCTGGTGGATTCAATTTGGCCAGAGACAGTGCGTTCTCCCGGTTGAGTTTGCCTTTGGCCAAGGCCAGGATAAAGATTTCTTCCAGATCCGCCAGCGTCAGATATCGTCTCAAGATTTCGGGATTGGGGTTCAGCCCCAGCATGGGGAGGACGTCGGCGATTAAGCGGGAAGGTTCAACATGGATCGACAACTTAGCCAGGAGCAGGGCGCGTTCGGCTTCGTTAAAGACTGATCCGAGGGCATGGTTGGCCGTGGCCATGACCAGGGCGTCACAATCGGGAAGAGCGGCCGGCCACAATAGCGCCGGAAAACTGTTCACTTCCAGTTGCCGGTAAGCCGCAATCCTTTCAAATCCGATGACGACTTGATGTGGTGCGTTCACTCTGGTTCTTAAATGAACCGGGGGCAGTGTCCCGGCGGCACGAACCACCGCCTGAGTCACCGGCGTCTCCCGACCGAAAGAAATGACAAATGTTCGATCAGTTTGATCTACCTCGGTCAGGGATAAATTAACATACCTGGGTTCATGATCAAATGAAGAAGCGGGCATCTGTCGTCACTGTGTTCTAACAAGTGAAAAAAAGAGGTGAAAAGACCACTTTTAAGACGTGATCTCAGACCGGGCGTCTCAAAAATATCTGGCCGACGAATAGCATCATCAGTCGATGGAGGAGGTACGCAACATTAAGCGTTACTTTAAGTTTTATAGAATAATTTATGTAAATTAAACAAATTAACCATCATATAGTTAATCGGCGAAGCGCTTCTTGATATTTCTCAGCCGTTTTTTCGATGATCTCAAGTGGTAGCTCGGGCGCGGGCGGGGTCTTGCCCCAGTGCAGGGACTCCAGGTAGTCGCGCAAGAACTGCTTGTCGAAGCTCGGTTGGGGACCACCTGGGCGGTATTGATCTTTAGGCCAGAACCTGGATGAGTCTGGAGTCAATACCTCGTCGATCAAGATCAATTCCCCATTCCGGAGGCCGAATTCAAATTTAGTATCGGCAATGATTATGCCTTTTTGGAGGGCCAACTCGGCGGCTTTTCGATATAGAGTCAGGCTGACCCGAGACACCTGAGTGAACAGTTCGGTCCCAATCAGGTCTGCGGCTTGCCGAGAGGTGATATTTTCGTCGTGCTGCCCTTCTTGAGCCTTGGTTGACGGGGTAAAAATCGGTTCGGGTAATTGATCCGACTCCAGTAATCCTACCGGCAACGGGATGCCGCAGACCTGGCCGTTTTTTTGATATTCCTTCCAACCAGAGCCGGAAAGATAGCCCCTGACGATGCACTCGATGGCCAGCGGCTCGGCCTTAATCACCAACATGCTCCGATCGGCCAGCACATCGGCATAGGGCTGACAGACTGCCGGGTAATCCCTGGGATTGGTAGACACGAGGTGGTTTTTTGTCAGCCCTGAGGTCAGATCGAACCAGAACTTAGAAATCTGGGTCAAAACCCTGCCCTTCCCGGGAATGGCTTGGGCCATAACCACATCAAAGGCCGAGATGCGGTCGGAGGCGATGATCAGAAGATGGTCATCCAGGTCATAGATATCCCGGACTTTTCCTCGACAAACAAGCTTTAGTCCATCAAAGTTCGTGGTCACTACCGGTGTTTCTGGCACGGCTTCATCTCCATCAGGTTAAGAAAATAATTATCGTTATGGTAAGTTGAGACCGGATTCTAACGCAGTTGTGATTTGGTCTATCCGGCGAATGCGATAGTGGTGTTTGAATTGATTTGTTCGGTTGACGTTAACGGCGCGAAGATATCAATCTCAACCTTCAAAGTCAATCAAAGACTTATTTTTCAAGATATTGTTGACAGATGGATCAATAAATAGTACATTAAAAAGATGTGTTTGGATACTTGTTAGAAACGATTTACTCAAAGATTTTATTAGCTATTTCAGGAGGTAATCAAATGTCACAGGATCTATCGGCGATGGCACCTAATCCAGTTAAAATCTTCGACACCACCTTCCGGGACGCCCATCAATCACTTTTTTCTACCCGGATGCTGACCGAAGATATGTTGCCCATTGCAGAAGAGATGGATAAGGTCGGATTTTGGGCGATGGAGGTATGGGGTGGAGCCACGTTTGACACCATGCACCGATTCTTAGGTGAGGATCCCTGGGAACGTCCCCGAACGCTCAAGAAGTATATCAAGAATACACCTTTTTCCATGCTTCTTAGAGGACAGAACCTGGTGGGATACCGAAACTATCCGGATGATGTGGCCGAGGCTTTCGTTGATCGCGCCGCGGAAAATGGGATCGATATCTTCCGGACATTTGATGCCCTGAACGATTTCCGAAATTTTGACACCGTAGTCAAGATGATCAAGAAAAAAAACAAGCATTTTCAGGGATGTATCTGTTATTCCTTGACCGAACGGCGGCTTGGCGGCCCGGTCTTCAACCTGGAATACTTCATTAATAAGTCAAAGCAGATTCAGGACATGGGCGCGGACTCTCTGTGCATCAAGGATATGGCCGGGTTGATGGCCCCTTATGACATCTATGATCTGATCACGGCTCTCAAAAAAGAAATTAATATCCCCATTCAACTTCACACTCACTACACCAGCGGCATGGCCTCCATGACCTACCTGAAAGCCGTTGAAGCCGGTATCGACATCCTCGACACGGCTCTGGCCCCATTTGCCATGCGGGCTTCCCAACCGGCTATTGAACCGCTCGTGGTGACCCTGATGGGGACGCCTCGCGACACCGGATTGGACCTGGATCAACTACTCAAGCTAGATGACTATTTGGAAACGATCTTCCCTAAGTATAGGGATTTCTTAGGCTGGGCGAAGCACTCCGTAATCGACACGGCGGTTCTGGCTCACCAGATTCCGGGGGGCATGATCTCCAATTTGGTGACCCAACTAAAACAATCCAACGCCCTGCACCGGATTGATGAAGTCTATCAGGAACTCCCGATTACCCGGCGAGAACTGGGTACCCCGCCCCTGGTCACCCCCACCTCTCAGATCGTGGGTGTTCAGGCCGTGTTTAACGCCCTGTTCGGTAAGTATAAGTTCATTTCCAATGAAGTCAAGGACCTGGTTTACGGCCTGTATGGCGAAACCCCGACTCCGATTTCACCTGAAATTCAGGAAATCGTCTTAAAGAAGTACCCCCGCGGCGACAAACCCATCACCTGCCGGCCGGCCGATGTTCTCGAACCGGAATTAGACAAGGTGAAAGAAACCCTGGGCGACCTGGCCGATGACATTGACGACGTCTTGATCGGCGCGATTTATCCCCAAACGGGTACGGAGTTTCTCAAATTCCGAAAAGGCCGCGAAGCCAAAACGAACTTCAATAAATTCAAGACACTTGAAGAGATCAAAAAAGAAGACGAACTTTGTGAAAAAGCCTTGAAGGGTTTGTTGGTGGAAAAGGAGGAAAAAAATGGATAGAAAGATAAGCGTCATCGGGGCCGGATTTGTTGGGGCCACCGCCGCTCAACGGGTGGCGGAGAAACAATTGGGCGACGTCGTTTTGGTGGATATCGTCGAAGGGATCCCCCAGGGTAAGGCTTTGGACCTGACTGAAGCCGCACCCGTGGAAAAACATGACGCCCGAATCACCGGATCCAATAATTATGAGGATACCGCCGGATCTGATGTAGTCATCATCACGGCCGGAATCCCGCGCAAACCCGGCATGAGCCGAGATGATCTCCTGGCCACCAACGCCAAGATTATGAAATCCGTTGTTACCGAAGTGGCCAAATACAGCCCTAATGCCGTCCTCATTATCGTCAGCAATCCTCTGGACGCCATGTGTCATGTGGCCTATGAGGCCAGCTGCTTTCCGAAGCAACGGATATTGGGCATGGCCGGGGTGCTGGATTCGGCTCGTTTCCGGTCTTTCATCGCCATGGAATTGAACGTCTCAGTTGAAAACACCCATGCCTTTGTCTTGGGCGGGCACGGTGACACCATGGTTCCGTTACCCAGATATTCTACGGTGTCCGGGATTCCCATCACCGAGTTAATGCCGCCTGACCGGATTGAGGCGTTGGTCCAGCGGACGCGCAATGGCGGAGCTGAAATCGTCAGTATGCTTAAAACGGGCAGCGCTTTCTATGCCCCGGCTTCGTCCGCCACAGAAATGGCTGAGGCCGTATTAAAGGATA
>JADFYC010000251.1 GCA_015233295.1 Deltaproteobacteria bacterium
CGGGGCTGGCCCTGCGGCATTATTTTACACCGGGTAAGTCCCTGGTCGCCCGGAGTTCGGGACAGGCTGGAGGCCGCGCCATGTAGCCTCGTCTCGGGAAAGGTTCGGCCAGGCTCCCGGCCCACGCACTTAAAATTACCTGGGATCGCCGGGCCGGATATTCTACCCAGAAGGCCAACCTATGGCTCGGTGAGTTTTACCCCATCTACATCATCAGCCTCAGGATGGAGAGCCAGGTAACCGATTCGTTCACCAGGCAACGACAGGTCCTTGGAATAAGAGGTAACCACCAGGCTATTCCGGTAGGCGGTAAACAGACTGGGAGCGTCCAGGCCATCGTACAGGATCTTCCGGTAGGGTTCATCGGAAATCAGCAGGATGGCTCGCCCTATCTCTCGACTCTTGGTCTCCAGCGCTCGGCCCAGGTCTTCAAGATTTTGCTGGGAATATACTGCGCCGGTGGGGTTATTGGGTGAGTTTATCAATACCGCTGCGGTTTTTGGTGTCACGGTCTCGGCGATGGCATTTGTATCCAATGAAAAATCGTCATGAGTCAGCACCCGAACGATTCTTCCATTATGATTACCGACATAGGCATCATACTCCACAAAATATGGTGTGGGCGCAATGATCTCATCACCTGGATTAAGGATGGATTTGAGCACCACGTTCAGTGCCCCGGCCGCCCCACAGGTCATGATGATGTGGTCGCCGGTAAACTTAACCCCGTATTGACCTGAAATATAATCCGCCACCGACTGTCGGACGGCCGGAAAACCATTGTTGGGCATATAGCCGTGCACGCCTCCGGTTTCCGCGGCCACCTCTTCGGTCAGCACCTGATGAAAAGACTCCGGCGGCGGCGGATAGGGGTTACCCAGGCTAAAATCAAAGACCTTGTCGGCGCCGTGCATTCCTTTGAGTCGGGCGCCTTCCTCGAACATCTTACGAATCCATGATGATTTTTCTATCGCCTCTCTCATTTGGGCGGAGATGGGCATGGGGGCCTCCTTGGCTGGCAATCGATCGGCATCCGAGCGAGGGTTAGTCGCCCCGGATGGTTAGTTTGATTGGGTAAGAAACGACTTTTTTGTCTTCGGCTCTCATCAACTTATTTATTTTAATCCCCATGCCCGGCGGTAGATGAGGATTATCATCATCTTTGATGCGGGCCCAAAGGACCATGGCTTCGGCCATTAGGATATCCGGCGCCCCTGTCGGTTTAAATTTGACAATGAGCTTAGAACCCAAATCCAACGGTCGTTGGGAAGGAATGAAAAACTCTCCACCGGCCACGTTTAAATTCACGGCCTGTTCAAATTGTTCATCAGTGAGCAATTCAACCACCGGGGTGGTTTTTTGCCGGGCCTCGCCGGACTTGATAAATTTTTCGATAGTGTTGGTGGTTTTCCGCAGCCGTTTAACCAACGTCACCAGAAGCTTTCGAAATTCTGAAGGAATTTTATTGAATTCCCGGTCGAGATAGTCTTTGTCGATCAGGCCCAAGCACGTCTCGCCCACGGCTCTGGCCGAAGCGGATCTAGGGAACTTATCAATAAATCCCATTTCACCAAGGAGTTCATTATCTTGCAAGACATCTACAATTACTTCATGCCCCTGGATTACTTTGAATATCTCTACCTTGCCCTTTAGTATCTGGAACACCCAGTCACCAAAGTTACCATCTTCAAAGATGATCTCTCCATCGTAATATCTATTTTCCGAGATGACAGGCAGCACTGGGTTATCTCCATCTTGGGTGTTTCTGGTTTCTGATTGCTTGTTGCTGGTTGCTCGTTGTTGGTGTTTGTCAAGGTTTGACTTAAAGCTCAAGGCATGGCCACCTCGCCCCAATGTGCACAGCCCCTTCGATCAAAGACATTGGGTTACCGGTCTTGGGCTTAGGGAACAAGCAACCAGCCACCAGTTGTCAAATGATGATTTCCAGCCCTTCCGCTGCGGCAAGACATTCCAACTTCGCTCCTCGCCGATCGATAATCTCCTGGCATGTTTGTATGATTTCACTGATCTGGTCATCGGTCCGGTCGGGATCATAATGGTATAGGGCAAACCTTTTCACCTTGGCATCCAGGGCCAGATCCAGCGCCGCCTGGAAGGTAGAGTGCCCCCAACCCCGATGCGTCTGATATTCTTCATTGGTGTATTGAGAATCGTGAATTAAGAGATCCACTCCATGGCAAAAATCGATGAGCTTATGATAGTAATCCATGGTGGCTAGGTCAAGCTCTCCGGCGTTTGAGTCACGGCCCGATGTCGGCAGTTCGTTGTCCGTGAGGTAGGCGATGGATTTATTTTCTTTGATCAGACGGTAGCCCAAGGTTTTTCCGGGATGGAGGAGATTGATGGCCCTGATTTTGAAGTCGTCTATGCTATATTCTTGTTCCGCCAGGTTCCGGAAATCCACGCGGGCGCCCATAGTCCGGAGAGGGATGGGAAAGTAGGGCTGCTCCATTTGTCCGGTAATGGCCCTTTGCGTATCAATCCCCTGACCACTATAAAGAGTCAATTTATTTCCAGGCTTGAAGGCCGGTTTAAAAAATGGAAAACCCTGGATATGGTCCCAGTGCTGGTGGGTCAGGAAGATATGGATTCTAGAATTAATACGTTGGTTATTCAAGTTCTTGCCCAAGTCGCGGATACCCGTCCCGGCATCAAAGACAATGATTGATCCGCTACCCAACCTGACCTCAACGCAGGAGGTGTTACCACCGTACTGCACCGAGTTTTTGGCAGGCGCCGGGATGGAGCCCCGCACTCCCCAAAACGTCACTTTAATGGTATTGTTTACGATGGCCATCACGGCTTCCTTGACGGCTTCAAAGGTGGTGTTTTTATCTATAAAGGCTACAGCGCCTTTGCTGAATGCCTGCTCTTTATCCACGTCATACAATTTGCTGGAAATGAAGACGACCTGCTTCCCGTCTGATAGACCCAGCTCATTGAGCCGATCGAGCAGTTGAAACCCATCGAGTTCGGGCATCATGATGTCGATCAAGAGTAATTTGGCCGTATTGTTGGTTAGCCATGTGACCACCTCGGTACTTTTGTTGATGGTCGCCACTTTCAGCCCTTCATCGGCCAAAGCTGCAGACACCATCCTGGTTAAGGTCAGGCTGTCGTCAACCATTAATATATCATATGAGTCGGCCATGGGTACTCCTGAGAGATGTCCATTTCACAATATAGAGTTTTTTTTTGATGATGTCAAAAAAATAATTAGCACATTCAGGGTGCTGTGCCCGGTCTTGAGACTTTTTTAAGATAAGACATTACCGCTAAGGGGAGAAGGGGAGGGTGATGTAGATGGGGTAAAACTCACCGAGCCATAGGTTGGCCTTCTGGGTAGAATATCCGGCCCGGCGATCCCAGGTAATTTTAAGTGCGTGGGCCGGGAGCCTGGCCGAACCTTTCCCGAGACGAGGCTACATGGCGCGGCCTCCAGCCTGTCCCGAACTCCGGGCGACCAGGGACTTACCCGGTGTAAAATAATGCCGCAGGGCCAGCCCCGCCACATTCTTAGCTTTGACCCTGATGGAATCATGGTTTATGACCAAAACGGAGATCGCAATCTCTTTCCCGTTGTGGTCTATCCCATATCCGGAAAACCAGTTGTATTTAAGCGCGCCGTCGCTGCTGAACATGGTCCCCGTCTTGCCGCCCAAGGAGACGTTGGAAAGATGCGGCGTTCGAACCACCTGGCGGAAAAAAGAGGCGCATGTGCCTTGAGTAATTGTTGCCGACATCAACACCTTCATCTCAGCCGCGGTCCGGGGAGACATAATGCGGCCCAGGCAGGTGGGACGGCCATAATAAACCACTTGCCCCGACTGGTTAGTGATTTTTTTGATGAAGGTAGGTTCGATCATGATGCCGGAATTGGCTACGGCCGCGGCCAGCATTGCACCGTGGATGGGTGACACACTGGTTTCTCGATTGTAGCCGGAAGCGACTTTGGCCAGCGAATAGTCATCCGCGGGTACGTCGGCGATGCTCTTTTCCAGTGGTAATTCAAAGGTGATGGGCCGGGTAAAATAGAACCGGTTGGCATACTCCTCTAATATATCGTGTCCGACACTAAAAACGCCCAGCTTCCCAAAAACCATGTTGATCGACTTAGCAAAGGATTCTCTCAAGGATATCCGGTGGGAATAGCGGTTGGTCTCTTTGGTCAGGAACCTGGGGTCGAGTTGATATGCCGCCCCGTTGTACGCAATCGTATCATCCGGATAATAATCTCTTCTTTCGATGGCCGCGGTGGCCGTAATGATTTTGAACAGGCTGGCTGCCGGGTATTTGCTTTGGATGCACAGGTTCTCATCCCGGCCGCTATTGAGGTAGCTGACCATGGCTTTTATCCGGCCGGTTTCTGGGTCCATGGCCACAAAGGCGCCGTATGGTGGGGCATATTGTTCAAAAAGATCATGAACGTACTGCTGCAGGTCGGGATCTAAGGTGGTATTGACTACAAATTTCTCGCCCGTGCTGGCCGTAATCAAAACGTTTTGTTCATTGCCTGGGGGAAAAGACGGGGTGCCAAGGAGGGTGCCGACTTCTTGCTTGGTCAAGAATCGTTTAGCCGGTGAAGGATATTTTGGCGCCTGGCTCACTCTTGCGTCGGCCCGGCCAGTCATGAATGAGGCGGCCATGGCTGTCTCCAAGGGTTGCTGTACCGTCTCAAAGGGCAGCCCGACGATAACCGTCGTAATTCCTATTAATAGGCCAAACAAGATCAAGGACCTTCCACCAAGCCTGGAAAGTCTCTTTGCCCGGGATGGTTGTCTCCGGGCGGCCTGGAGCAGTTGCCGCTCCTGCCAAGTCAGGTAATGAGTCATCGCTAACTCCGTACAGTGATATTTATCCAGCGGGGTTACAAGGGATTAGCAAATAATTCAACCAGCCTAAGGTAATAGGGTGCTCAGTTTTAAGCAGCCTGGCCAGCACCCGGTCTAACTAACCCGAAGAGACCCAGGCTGTCAAGCAAGAATATGGTCGGGGCCTTCAGTCGTGCCCGATGATCATTTTTTTACCAGGGTCAGACCCGGACACCGGTGATTTTTTCCACACCGTTCATGTAGGGCCGCAACGCTTCGGGAATTATTACGCTACCATCATTTTGCTGATAATTCTCAAGAATAGCTAGTAAGGTCCGCCCCACGGCCAAGCCCGAGCCATTTAAGGTGTGGACGTAGGTAGTCTTTTTTTGGCCCGTCGGCCGATACCGGATGTTGGCTCTTCGAGCCTGGAAGTCCTCAAAATTACTACACGAAGAAATTTCCCGATAAAGCCCCTGCCCTGGCAGCCAGACTTCGATATCATATGTCTTGGATGCAGAAAAACCTAAGTCCCCCGTGCATAAGGAGACCACCTGGTAATGCAGGTTAAGCCTTCTCAGGATCTCCTCGGCATTGAGCAAGAGTTTTTCCAATTCCTCATAAGAGGCCTCCGGCCGGCTGAACTTGACCAGCTCCACCTTATTGAACTGATGCTGCCGGATAAGCCCTCGGGTATCTTTCCCGTAGGAACCCGCTTCCGCCCGAAAACAGGGCGTGTACGCGGTGTAACAAATCGGCAGATCCTTCTCTTCAAGGACTTCTTGGGCATGAATGTTGGTCACCGGCACCTCAGCCGTCGGCA
>JADFYC010000252.1 GCA_015233295.1 Deltaproteobacteria bacterium
TATCACCTGATCATTGAAGGCCAACTGGTCGTCTGAGTCAGTGTCCTCCAGTTCGTCCTGATCAACAGAGTCATCGACTGACTCGTTATCAAGCCGGCTGCTTTTTTTATGGCTGGTTACGGCCTCGACATCATCCTCGGACTCGTTCATAGTCTTGGTTTCGTCGGGTGCAGAAGACACCAGCTCCTCAGCCAGGGAAATAGCGGTAACGTCTGGTTTTTGTTCGGTTGAGTTTTCTGTCATTATATCCATTAATGGAACCCCCTGATTTTTTATATCCTACCATGTCAAAATCGATGATAGGTTACGGCCGACAAAACTGTCGTACCGTAGGCAACGCAAGGTGATTAATTCATTTTTTTAATGATAAAGTCAAGCATTTTTTCGACCACCTGGTTGATCGTCAGGTTGGTTGAGTCAACGATTAAGGCGTCTTCCGGAGGACGGAGGGGAGCCACCGGTCTGGTCTGGTCATTATGATCCCGCTGTTTCATATCCGCGGCCACCCGGTCAAGTGTCAGGTTATTGGAAGTATCTTTTAGTTCCAAAAAACGTCGTTTGCTTCGGGATTGGATATCTGCAATTAAAAAAAATTTCGCCGCCGCACCGGGAAAGACCACCGTGCCCATATCACGGCCTTCAAACACGGCCCTCCCTTTTTGGCCAAGACGCCGCTGCAGTTCCGTCATCGCCGCCCGAACCGCGGGGCGAGCCGCCGTCCTGGAAGCCAACATGCTGATCTCCGGCTCTCGGATGGCCGCGGTCAGGTCTTCGCCCGATTCGAGGACGCGCCATCCTCCCCCATCCCGATGAAAACTGATGTCGAGCCGCCGGCAGAGTCGCTCCAAGGCCTCGTCATCATGGGGTTCGATATGCAAGTCCTTGGCTCGGAGCGCCACCACCCGGTACATGGCCCCTGTATCAACATAATCGAAGCTGAGCCGCTCGGCCAAGATGCGGCTAACCGTACTTTTCCCGGCGCCGGCTGGGCCGTCGATCGTGACCACGGCCGTTTTTTCTGCTTCTGTGGGCCGAATCGTCTCAGGCGAAAGCTTTTCCTGGTAAGATACCAAAATTTTTTCCATGCTGAATTTCGAGGAAAAGTAGGGGTGCTAAGTTGGGGGCAGGTGCTGATGGTGCGGCGGAAATGAGGTGATGGTTATTGACGGAATCAGAAAACCTGGCCTTTAACTTGCTCCGATGGATCTCCCACTGGTGGCTATACTTTGGCGACATAGAAAGTCACCTATACTAGCCCTTGACAAAAAAATCAACAGTTTTTTTTACCGCGCCTCATAGGGGCATTCTACTTATGATGAACAAACCAACTGTAATCTTTGCCCCCCGGAACCTGACCAGTAGGGCAGCCGGTCCGCCTGCAATTGACTCCTTTAAGTCTGGCCGGTTCATCCTTTGATCTTATTAATTACTCGGATGTCAGTGATGACCGTGGTCGGATAAAGGCCCAGGTCGTCTTTTTCCAAGTACTTGACCATATCCAGGATGGTGTTCAGGGCTATGGTAACTCCAACCAGGGCCTCCATCTCGACTCCGGTCTTGGCCACGCATTTGACCCGGCAGGTGGCCTCCACCCCTTCGTCCGTCACCACAAAGTCAAAAGAGACCTGATCGAGCGGAAGTTGATGACAATGGGGAATCAACAAAGAAGTTTGTTTGGCGGCCGTCATCCCGGCCACTTCAGCGATGGCCAGGGGATCACCCTTTTTTACCTGCCCTTGACGAATGGCCGCGATACTTTGAGGATTAAGAATGATCCGACCTCCGGCGGAAGCGGATCGAGGGATGACCTTTTTTTCGGAAACGTCTACCATGCCCATCTATAATCTCACTTTGCTGGTTGCTGGTTGCTGGTTGCCGGTCAATGTCGTTGACTTAAGCCGGAGGAAAACACACTGTAAGATTTCTCGCTTCGCTCGAAATGACAAAGAGGACGCACGCAGCAGGTACTATCCTGAATGTACGGCACTTCTGTCATTTCGAGCGAAGCGAGAAATCTTAACGTCCTTATGTCACTCCGGACAAGAGTGAGGTGACCTTAAATCAATGACATTGGGTTACGGGTTGCAAGTTACAGGTTGTGGGTTGTCCTCAACCCAATATCGTTGGCCCTCAACCAGTAACCGGCAACGAATAACGAGCAACAGAAATGATGAATTCCCATTAGGTGGTTAACCCCACAATCGGCCATCGGCAGGCCACAACTTGTAACCAGTAACAGTAACTTGTAACCGAAACGAGGATTTCATCATGGGGTGGTTAAACTGGCGGCCCGCAGCCGGTGACTTGCAACCGGCCATCGGCAAAATGAATGTAGCCGTAATTACCCTGTCGCCGGAAGGAGCTGATTTAGCTGGCCGATTAGCCGCGTCCTTGCCTGGAGTAGATGTGTACATCCATGAAAATGCCGTTACTCCAGTTCAGGGGGTCCGCTTCAGCCGGATCATCGAATTGACCGCCCAGATATTTGAGAATTATGCCGGACTGGTCTATATCACTTCGTGCGGGGTGGTGGTCCGGGCGGTGGGTCCGTTGGTGCAGCACAAAACGGTGGATCCGGCCGTGGTGGTCATGGATGTGGGGGGGCGGTGGGCGGTCAGCCTGTTGTGCGGCCACGAAGGTCGGGCCAATGACCTGGCGGTTAAGGTGGCCAATATTGTGCTGGCCGAGCCGGTCATCTCCACCACCACCGAGGCCCTGAAAGACTTGATTGTCGGGATTGGTTGTCGCCGGGGGACCAGTGCCGCGGCCATTGTGACGGCGGTGCAGGCGACCTTAGACGAGGCTCAGTTGCCGCTTAACCGGGTTCGGCTGCTGGCCTCGGCCGAACTCAAGGCCGATGAAGAGGGATTACTCGAGGCCGCGGAAAAACTGGACGTTCCATTGCGAATTGTCTCGTCCCTGGAAATCAGAAATACACCTATAGATTTTGAGCATTCAGACTTTGTCGAGGAAAAAGTGGATTTACCGGCCGTGGCTGAACCCGCGGCATTACTGGCCGGCCGGCGGACCAGACTGGTCGTACCCAAGAAAAAACACCATGGCATAACCGTGGCCATCGCCCAGGAAAGCTTTTTGTCGGGGGCGCCATCGGAGGCATCGGACTCGGGGGCTGATTAGAAAGAGTGTTGCTCGTTGTTTGTTGGGACAGCCGGCGGGAAGTGGCTATATCACCATGAAATAGGGGTAGTCATCCGAATTTGGAGTCAGCGGTCTCTTCAGGTTGGGGGATGGGGTAAAATGGCGGCAAAGAAAAAGTCAGGCATTCACCAGGACGACAGAATGAACATACCTCCAACAAAACCGGAGGGACTCAAACTCCGACATATCAAAGTACGAAATTTCAAGGCGTTGGATGATCTGGAACTTGATTTTCCGCCACCCCGGATGAGCTATGATCCGGATGTGATAGTCATCGGCAGCAAGAATGGGGTAGGGAAGACTTCCGTGCTGGAATCTTGTGCCTTGCTTATCCTGGCCAAAATCCTTGACTCAAGGTTTTTTGAGCTTGGCAGCGACCCTGATCTGCCGATGGATGTTATGGATTTGCTGATCAGAGCCGGCGCGGACGCGGCCGACCTGGAAGGAACTTTTCACGAAAATTCGAAAAAATCCAAGATCAGCTTCAATTTGAAAAAATCTGGACGGGTAAATATCCTGGGGGAGGGCAGGCCGGTTGATCGTAGCGTCCCGGGGCGGCCTGACCCCATGGTTTTCCTGCAACCGCTTTTGTCCTCGCTAATGGGCCTGAATGCTGAACCTGTGATTAATCATCCTTGTCTGTACTTTCATAGCTACCGGAAGGTGCAGGAGGGAAATCCCGAACTGGGTATGCTGGTCGGAGGAAAATCATCTCCGGGAGTACCGCGGTTTCGGCCGGGATATGTCTTTCCGGTCAGCGCCTTTAAATTACTGATAGTTCGCGCGATGATGGGTAAAGCCCAACTGCTGGATACCGGGGATGATGAAAATACATGGGATGTTCTGGGAAAGCTCGATGAATTAGTCGAACGGTACACCGGAGGGACGATCGGAAAGTTGAGACCGGCGCAGGACAACACGCTTGACATTCGAATCGATCTCAAGGCCGGTGACAACTCGTTTACCTTTGACGGGTTGAGTTCCGGGCAGAAAGAGATTATCTCGACGCTTTTCTTGATCTGGTATTATACCCGTAATGCCCCTGGAATCGTCTTGATCGATGAACCGGAACTGCACTTGAATGCCGAATGGCACAGCGGCTTTGTGCGGCAGGTCTTTGCCCTGGCCCCGGAAAATCAATATATCATCACCTCTCATTCTAAACACATTTTCGCCTCCGTTGAGGCTGATCGGAGAATCCTTCTGTCGGCTTCGGAGGAGGCTGTAAAATGATCACGAGAACAACGAATGTCGGGCCGGAAGCGGCTTTCCAAAGCGCCGGTTATGTTTTGTTCGTCGAAGGTCGAGATCAAGATGCTATTGATCCTACCGTGCTGCGGGAGTTGTTCCAAGGCAAAATTGAAGTGGAGCCGTTTGGCCCTTCTTCTAACATCAAGAGTGCGGCTGAGGCGTTTTATAAACATCATCAGACTTATTGCTTTCTGATCGATCGGGATCATTATGACGATGATACAGTAGACCAATATTGGAACGCTTTTCCTGATTCCACCAAATCGAATCTCCTTATCTGGCGACGCCGCGAGATGGAAAATTACTTTCTGATCCCGGAATACCTGGTCCGGTCAGCGTTTCTTTCCGTGTCTGAGGACGAATTACGTAACCGGATCCTCAAATGCTGCAATGAAAGACTGTACCTGGATTGCGCCAATCAAGTGATTATTCAGATCCGTGAGGAACACAAAAATAAATGGATTAAGAAATACAAAAGGTTGAATGATTTTAAGACAAAAGATGCAGCCATTTCCAACCTGTTGAAGAATCCTGAACTCTCAGGCCGGGAAAAATATGTGGCTGAAACGGTGCACCCGTCTGAACTTGAGAAACGCTTTGAACAATTTCTCACTGAAATGACCGGTGGTCAGGAACCCCTGGAATATGACCAGGGCAAATGGTTAAAGTTGCTTCCAGGAAAGGAAGTATTTCACGTCGTTGTTGGCGACGGCTGTTTTAAGGTTCCGTTTACGGATTCGAATGGGCAAAGAAGTTATATGGAAGGACATGAGAAATTAAAAGAAGTCGCTAAAGAGTTGGTTATGAAACCTTTAGAAGTTCAGCCTGATGACTTTCAAAAGCTTTACCAGATGATTTCGAATATGATCGCCCGGGCGAAGTAACCTAATCTTGAAAATGATAATATAACCTGAGTTAGACGAGTTTTCTTCATTATAAAGCGAAAATGAATCCGCAGATTACGCAGATTAACGCAGATGGATAAACCCACAGACGCATGTGATCACCGAAGTAGTGATAATCTGCGGATTAAATCATGACCGGTAGGAGGATCGGAATATTAGTATGCCAGAAAAAACACCATCGAATAACCTATTTCAGCGCCCCGGCCAGCTTTTCGTCGTGGGCATCGGACCCGGCGGACGACCAGACCGGACCATCCGGGCCGAAGAGGCCATCCTGACCAGTGACGTCATTGTGGGCTATCAGCGGTATCTGGATTTGATTGCCGATCTCT
>JADFYC010000253.1 GCA_015233295.1 Deltaproteobacteria bacterium
CTGGCCATGCCTCCCTCCCTCGCAGCAACTTAATTAAACGCTGCTTAAAGTTTAGCAGATTTTGGCTGGTTACGGCTACTCACCAGTCACGGCCAAGAATCCATCCCTCTACGGGGGGTGGTCAATTTATCTGGCCCTGCGCTCTCCGGCCTGGTCAATAATATCTGGCCCTGCCCCTGGTCAAATACCTGGCCACGGGGGTGGTCAAATAAGCTGGCCTCGCACACCTCCAAGATGGTCAATTACCATGGCCCTCGACACCCTCTCGGTGAAACGAGGGTCTTTGGCGGTGCCGGAAATCCGGTTGATTCGGTTCTCGGATTTGACTTCTGTTAAAGACCATCCTTGCCCGAGTGCGCCTTTCATCCATTCTTCGTTTAACCGGGCATCGCTGAAGGATACGCGCGTTGGCCCAATCTCCCTTATAAGGGGATCTTTTCCGTCAGTTGAGTCGGCCCCGCTTATGCCGAAAAGCTGAAGTATTTTCTTGCATTCTGATTTTTGATCTTCATTTAGTTTTGACTCTCCTTCATCTCTCAATATATTTGACGATAACGGCCACCCATCAGTGCGGATCATCAGACCGCTGCGCATTTCCAATAATGACAGAACCTTTCCTTTTAAAGAAGATCCAGGAATGTAAGGCTCCTGGGTGTGGGGGTGTTTTATAACCGGGTTGTCCACACCACCGATTCTCATTTCCATATCGCCACCGCCGATTCTCAGGCCCGTCTCCAGAATAATCTTGCCACGAATCATAATGATGTCTCGTAATTTCATCTTTTGCTCTCCTTAGTTCTATTTCGCCGGTCCATAAAGTCGATAGAAACCCATGAACGCTTCAAAGAAATCATTAAACACCCGTAGGTCATCCATATTTTCCACTTGATTAATGGAGGTCTTAATAAACTTCAGGAAGCTATCAGAAATTAGCTCTCTTCCTCGGGCATATGCGGCTTTGGCCGTGACCATTTGAACATATGGCATGATGTTGTCCCAATTACCTGGTTTACTTCGGGCCATTTCATTCAGCCGTTGAATCTCGTCATAGAATTTACGGATTTGGGTCCTTTTGTTCAGGTTCTTATAGGCTTCCTTACTGATAGATAGAGCCAGGCTTTCGGCGTAATCAGAAAACAGCTTGGGATTGATTTTCTGGTTCTTCTTATCCTCCCAGAAATTGATGTCCTGTGGTGCGCTCATGTTTACCCTCCTATCTTATTTCGCAAAGGATTTGCTCTTACTTCGTAAAGGATTTGCCATAGCGGAATAATCATTTTCCCTTTGTGTCGGTCCAACCATTGGGCCAACTGTAAGGTTATTTCTTCCACCTTTTTGGTACGATCATCTCCTTTAAGCTCTTTTGCGGCGTTCCTGGCTACGGTGTAATAGAGGTAAGCCCGCCACTTGAGGCAATTGAGGCGGGATAAGTCTAATTTGTCTTGTTTCACTACGATTTCTTCCTCTTTGGCTAACTCAATTAAACCGTTAAGCCTATAAAGCATGGCGTTGTTGATCAGATTCGCGCCAAGCCAGCTACTGAATTCCTCCTTTATCTTCGTGAGTTCGCCAAGTTTATTCCATTTCACCGTTTCTGCAAAGACGGTCAGCCTGTCACGTCCTTTGTCCTTCGATGCTTCTAATGCCTCTTCTGACGCCTCCGCCAGCCGGGTTACGGGAGTATGGGGTTTGTGCAGCGATATTCCAGCGGAAAATGTGATTCTATCGTTGTGGCAGACATACTCGGCCCATCTATCTTTCAGAAAACAGGCTAAATCAAATATGCGGTTCCAGGGGCCGATCAAGAAGAGATCGTCACCTCCGGCGAATACGGTATAGATGTTATTGAACTTCGGGTTCTGAGATAGCTCGTAAGGTAAGTATAGAGAGAAGAATAAGTCTAATCTCCGGCTTAAGGTGGACATCCTGGATATGCTCAACCGGTCCTCAGGCAAACCGCACGTCATGTGCATGCCCAGATTATCTACATCAGCCTTGAGGATCCCCAGCGCCTCAACGCCTCTAAACTCATTTTCTTTATCGGTGGGTATTTTGGCCAACAAGGCCAGGTGAGAGAATGTCTTAGGATCTCCTTCGATTATTTGTGAACGCAACTCTATTGATTTATTATCTGATTTCGCCGGATCACCGTATCTTCTGTCTTCCTCATCATACTTCGAAAACGTGGGAACATAGCCATTGATATACCTGACAGAAATTCTTTGGGATGACTTATCCTCAGGTTTCCTTTCCGTCGGGATGGATACATCCCATAACCTGAGCAGAGACCCCGACTTGGGCAAGTTACCCAAATCGCCATCAGTAAAGAATAGCTGATAGGTTCCAAATATGGGAACAGTCAATTCCCCGTATTTAGGGCCTGATGCTTTGTCCTCATTGGTGATGGCTATCCAATTCTTTTTAACCAGATTGGTTCCTAAGAATATGTGATCATGACATAGGCCGCAGGCAGGTGTACCTTTGGTGTTGTCGCTTAAGGGTCGTGCGATTGAAGGCCGCTTGCCACAAAAGGGACACAAGGAATGCGGCCTGAGCGTGTTATCAAACCTGCCCAGATAGGTCTCAACGACCCCACCATGTTCGGCCAGATTAAATCTGGTGTATTTCTTTCGCTCCATCCGGGCGCCCAACTCTTCCCAAAGATTGACGAATTTCCCATCTAAGAAATTTTCGGGAGCCGCTTCCAAGGTTGCTAGACCGATGGAATTTTCACCGTGGGTCTCGTGTATCAACCAGGTGTTGATGGTCTTTTCGGCATCTTGCACGGCGTTTTGCGCCTCTCGAGTGTTTGCCGCGATAATAGTGAATTTCCCGGCCGCGTTGAAGAGAACAGAACTGAAGGGTAAGCCCAACTTTTGGCAGACTAAATCAGCGGCCAATTCAGTGAGTAGAGATACGGCGAACGAACGGCCGCGGAGGAATTTAGACCGAAATTCCCGGGTGTCACCGAACCCCTTGAAGATAAAGTCCTGAATGCCATAAAAGTCTGCCCCTATGATCAAGAATTTCTTGTCATCTTTTTTCTTGATGGACTCGATAGATAGACTGTTGTTGGCCTGATGATAGAGATATAAGGCCGCAGCCAAGGCCGCCGTGGTCTTGAGATGATCATATAAAGAGATATCCGGCACACCGGCGCCTGATCTGTCAGTGGGGATGGATGTGGTATAAATCATCATCAGGCTGTCAAAGTGATGAAACCATAGCTCAGGATTTTCATTTATGTGTAACAAGCCCTTTAGTTCCACACTGAATTGATCGAAAAGGATTTTATACTCGCTTTTAGCCTGGTCCGCGGCGATTGGCCACGGCTCGCTTTTCTTATTTGGAAATATGTTGCGGGGAGATAAGGCTCTCACAGGATAGAAGTAGTTATACATTTCGGCGGAAACGTCTTCACTGAACCGATCATTCGATAAGGCTTCAAATATCGGTAATAATCTGACGCTGAAGGGGTCTTCTGGGCAGCAGTAGCCGGAGTTACACTCGCTTCTCCATCTTGGCCGCCGCTGATTTCATCAGCCATGGCAATGATCCATTGATAGGGCGACTCAGGTTTGAGATGTCCGTCCGCTAAATCAACAAAACAATCCCCTTTACCCCAGTTGGGCGCCGACAATTGCGAGGGAAGGCATCCGGAAAAGCTCTTGATGAAAGCGGCGGTGTTATGGGAGTCGTCTGAAATGTTTAAGAAATCTTTATCCGCGAATTTGCCCATATCATGAAAGAAAGCGGCCATTGCTACCTTGAGAACAGTTTCATCCATGTTAGACTCCATGTTGGCTATTTGTCGAAAAATAATTAGTTAGTTAGAACTCTCCTGAATCGGCCGGCCTCACATCTTTTTGCGGTTCGTTGGTTAATATAGTGACCCACCCCAATCCAAACGAGGTTCCCTTTCCTAAATGCACTCTTTCGGCATAGCGGATCAGCGGCATGAATTCCCCTAGCGGGCCTTCGTAGGTGATTCGGCCGACCAGGCCGCCGAGCTTCATTCTTCGTTGCTGCCGGTTGGAGTAGCGCTCCCAGTCATGCCAGTGGAGGTTAGAGTCGACGGTTGATATGGCTTCGGCCCGGCTGATGAGGCCGCGGTAATCCAGGTCCGGGTCTCCTCGGCCAAACAAGATATTAAGCGCCCTGGCCCGGCGCAACCCGGCCCGGATGAGGTGGTGAAAAGGCAACCTGTCCAGATAACCGGACCGGTATTTCAGCCTTAAAGGTGTTTTTAACTCGATGGTCAATCGGGAGCATTCTTCAGCCGAAAAATAATCTGGGAGAATGTGTTCCGGCGGGCTGAAGTTCATCCGGTTAAGTTCAGGGTCAAAAATGTCTTCCCCGTTCTTGGTGATGTTTAGCAATTGAAACGCCCCCCGGCCTTCCTTCTGTCGCCGCCCTAGCCCCGACTCCCCCATCAACTCAACGGCGTACACGAAATACGGCAGATAGTCGTTGGCTGGCCCAAATAATAGCAAGGTAAAGTCGAATGGCTCATATGGATGGAATACCCGGCTGGTGGTCAAGGGTGGTTGGATCACGAAGGGATGGGTGGGGGTGATGGCTTTGGCAGGAGGAAGGGTGTTGGAGTCGAGTTCCGTTGACTCAAATATTTTAAAGTAAATACAGGCGGATCGAAGCAGGCAATCGGGGCAATCCTGCCGTTTGAGGGCGCAAACGATCTTCTTTAGGGCCACCCCCAGGGCTCCTCTAAGAGTGGAGCCCTTGTATTCAGGTAAAGAGGCATCGTTCTGAAAAACAGAATGAAAATGATATGCACCATATAGCATAATGAACCACCTTATGACTAGACCATATCTATTTGGTGTTTTTACTTAATTATGAATATTCGATAGATAATCCCATCATTTTTTTATACCTGGTCTAAAATACCCCGCAAAGTTAGGTCAACAGGGGCAGCTAGTTTCACTGAAAACATTACGGCAGAAGGTAATAGCTAATTCCTAAAATACGTTAGCAAAGACTTTTCAAAAAGGCAACGTTATTTTTTAGGTAGAGGCCATCAATTTACAGTCAAATAAATTGTATCTGCCGGATAGTCTCGTGACTTTTTTGACCTGACCGGGGTCTGAATTTAATTTTAAGACTATAACAAGCTGGTGTTTGGTAGGGCGGGGCAGGGGCTTGATTTTCAGGTGACTATCGGGTGGGTTTAATGATCAGGATTGGGCGGCGCGAGCATGAATGAGCAATGCCGTGTTTGAAGAGGATGAGTAAACGATCTGTTTTTAACTCTAGATTATTATGGGACTTTGAAAGTTCAGCTTCGCAGGAGCGCAGGTTTTCTGTTATTTCGTCAAGAGTCCGAGCGAATCCAACTCATCCCTGCCGTAGCATGAAACGGACATCTCCTTCGCCGGTAGCGAGTCGTCTTAGACGGGTATGGCCTGGTAAGTACCGACTCGTTCCGTGAATTGAACGATCCGCTCGACCTTAATCTCCAGCTCAGCCAGCATGACCTCATTGAATCCGCCCACGTGAGCCTCGTTGGAATTGGCCAGGATGATAGTTGGATCGCTATTCAGGCCTACCCCTATTTTTTGGCAGGTCAAATCCACCAACCGGAGCATAATGATCAGCACATCGGTGGCGTCAAAAGCTTCATTATG
>JADFYC010000254.1 GCA_015233295.1 Deltaproteobacteria bacterium
ACCACTCAAAAAAGACTAAACCAGGTTCTTAATAGTGCAAACATCACATTCAAACTGCAACGTGACATGATTGATCCGGTGGCAGCTTAGTTTCTCCTCAATCAAGGCGCTCAATCGGCAACTCTCACTGATTAGCATATCCTCCACATCCACGTGGGTTTCAAAATGAATGCTCTGTTCGTTGAGCATCCACAGATGAGCGTGATGGATATTTTTGACACCCGGGATAGCCTCGATTTCCTCGCGGATGTGTCCCAAAGAAATGAATTTGGGCGCAGCCATCATCAACACCCAGGTGGCTTCCTTGACAATCCCGAAACTACCCTTCAGTACATAAAGCGAAATAACGATGGTCAAAAGAGGGTCTAACCAATAGATATGAAAGAAGTAAATCGCCCCCCCTCCGATGATGACGGCCAGGCTGGAAATCGTATCACCCAGCAAATGGAGATAGGCCGATCTGATATTTATGCTTTCTTTGGAGCCCTCATGTAACAGCCTGGTACAAATGAGGTTGGCCACCAACCCGATACCGGCGACAATCATCATCAACCCGCCGGCAACTGGTTCGGGATGGGTGAAACGGCTATAGGCCTCTTTGCACAGATAGAAACAAATGGCCATAAGTACCGCGGCGTTGATCATCGCGGCCATAATCTCAGCCCGTTTTAAGCCAAAGGTGTAGTTCTCCGTATTGCACCGTTCACCCAATCGAATGGCCAGGTAACTGATGATAATGGCCACTCCATCACTGAAATTATGCAAGGCATCGGAAATCAACGATAAGCTCCCAGAAAAAAGCCCACCGATGATTTCTGCTACCGTGATAACAAAATTCAAAACTATGGTGAAAAACAGACGGTCCGTAGAAATGGGTCCATGGGAACAGTGCTCTGAGGAGTGGTGGATCATGGGGGTGTCCCTTGCACTTCAAGGCTGACTATCTAGTCCTACAAAATTTGCTTCCGGCGTGTGGCATGCGGTCATTATGAACCTGGGGAATGTTCTCGTCAAGAAGAATCAATTTGACTCTGATCCATAGGCCACGATAAAAGCAGCGCATTCGCTATCCAGTGAAACAAAAATGCATTACAAACTTCCGGAAAGTGATAAAAGCGATTTTCTTAATTTTTCTTCCGTCTGGGTGTCGATGTTGACAAACTTGGCCCCGAAAAGGCGCTGGTCACCATGAGATGGCCCCGCTTTTCGAACTATTTTTGAGGCCAACGATAAGCTTTTGTTATCACCAAGATATACTTTCAGCCTACACTTGGCGCCAGGCTTTAAAGCAGCATTTGTTCTGATAAGGGCTCCGCCAAGACTCAGGTCCTCCGTGACCGCAGGGCACGATTCCTTATCACCCTCTGCCTGCAGGTCTCCCGGCAGGTTGGTTGGAATACGTCGAAATTTTCGTCTATCACCCAGCCCAATGACCAGGGTCAATAGCTCCCCGACTATGCCCTGCATCCGGCCGGCCTGGACGTTTATCTCTTCCGAGGCCGAGTAGAATTCCTCCGCTTGGACCGCACTTTGCTGCGTTCCCTGGTCCAGTTGTAACAGAACCCCGGTCATTTGTTCGATTTCCTGGGCTTGATCGTTAGAGGCCGCTGCTATTTCTGCCATCAATTCACCTATCTTGACCGCATGTTGAGACACCTCCGCAAAAGCGGCATTGGTGCGGGTCAGAAGGGCGTGGCCATCTTTAATTTTTGTCGACGTCCCATCCATCAGGGCCGCGGTTGTCTTGGCCGCGGTCGCCGCCCGGCCGGCCAGGTTTCTGACTTCATTGGCCACCACCGCAAATCCGACGCCGGCTTCTCCAGCCCGGGCTGCCTCCACCGAGGCATTCAAAGACAGCAGGTTGGTTTGAAAGGCAATTTCGTCTATGGTTTTTACTATGTTGGATGCCTCTTCACTGGCCTGGAGGATTTCTCGCATGGAGTCATTCAGCTCGCCCACAGATCGGCTGGCCAGGGACACCGCTTGATTGGCCATCACCATCAGGGTGTTGGCCTGGACGGCGTTACCGGCATTGTGCTTGGACGTCGAGGACATTTCTTCAAAGGAAGAGCGCGCTTCTTCAATCGCTGCGGCGTTCTCCATAGCTCCCTCGGCCAGACCCTTACTGGAGGCGGACACTTGCCCGGACGCGGTCGCCACCTCGGTCGCCCCGGAGCTTAGTTCCCGAATCACCCTGTTTATCGGCCTGGAAATAGACCGGGAGATAAACCAGGCCAGAATCGCCCCAACCACTATCGCCACGGCAACAGAGATAGGGATGACCTGGTTTGATCTGGTCACCACGAATTGGGCAGTCAGGCCAGATTGATCGGATCGTTTCCAGGCATCCTGTTCCGCCGCCTGGGCAGAAGAGATAACCGTTTCACCCATTTTTTTCATTTGAGGCAAAACACTCTGGCGTAGTTCCCGGCTGCTCCCGGCCCAGGCCTCGGACGCCGTGCGGTATTGTTCCACCGCTTTAGCCGCGGAATCCACCTTTTTTAATTCCGCCGGATCTTCAGCCGCCTGACGCAGGTCGGTCAACCACAACACCAAGCTCTTTATGTTGTTAATACTGTTTTCCCAAAGGGTGTTGTCGTAATGGATCATGCAGGTCTTGTGGATCAGCCGAACATTCAACGTCGCGGCCCTGATCGCCTGAATTAGAAAGAAAGACTTGGTCAGCCGCTCCAGCACCGCTTGCTTGGTGATCTGATAATCATCTTCCGCCTGGATGATACTGTCTCCAGTCTGGACCACTTTCCGAGATAATTGATTCTTATTTTCGGCTGTTGAGCCGGGTTCATAGGCCTTGGCCCAGACAGCAACCGTCTCCGAATATTCTTTGGTGGTGCTTTTGATCCGTTCAATCAACTTCTTGTCCATCTCATCCGACTGGAGGGCGGCCAGGTCTTCACAAGATTGAAGGAGGGCCGCGACATTTCGGGTGAGGTCTTCAATGTATTCCGGTTTGGGGTCAACAAAATAATTTATTTCACTTTTCCGCATGTTCAAGACGAGCGAGGTGATGTTGTTGACTATGGTCATAGCCTTCGTGACTTGTTGATATTCTTTTTCTTTTTCAACAAATAACTCATTCACGAGATGATCTACCGCGGCCCCCTTCTCGTCCATCAGAGCCGTCTCGGCGTCATTTTTTTTCAACGCCATGATCATCTGATCGAACAATTTATCGTATTCACCTGATATCTTCTTTACCTCCACTGACTTGGAGGTCAGCAGCGAGTCATCGTATTTAGCGGCGATGGCGCTTAATTCTTGATTATGGGAGGTCAGTTTCTGGAGGTTCTCCTTGGCTTGCCGCACAGCGGCCTCAGTCCGTGACAGGAGGTAGTCCTTTTCATGCCAGGTGGTCTCAAGAGCGGCCTGCCGGACCCCGTTGGCTGATCTCACCGCCGGAAGACTGTAACGGCTGAGTTGGGTCACGTTGGAGTCGATGCGCCCAAACATAAAATAACAAATACCTCCTAAGGCGATGGTTACGCATATGACTATCGTAAAACCCAGGCCCAATTTGCTGGTCAATTTCATCTGACTTCAACGCTCCTTCCTCAGACTCCGAGACGCAAGGGCGCCAAGGGTTAGATCTCGTGAAAAATCTGGAACCGGTTCATCGCTAGTTGGGGTAAATCCCGCAGCCGACGATGAGGTCTCCAGAACGCTCCAGGTACATGGACTTAGATTCAATCTTCTTGGTCGTAGGGTTAAGAAATTTATAGTCTTGCCAGGCGGATGTCTTAGCCTTCATCAACTCCAGCCTTTCCTTCATGTACGGCTTTCCATCCACGTCTTTGTTGTCAGCCAGATCCCGACCGATCATTCTTTGATTCGCCCCGTGGGCCAGACACTTACCATTTATGCTGTAAACAACGACATAGAGATCACGGTCAATGAATCCTCCCTTGGGATTGTTGAATTCCGCAAAATCCTTCTGGTTACCGTTAGCCTTGAGGTACTCGACGGCCTTCTTGACCATGGCCACCGCCTCTTCTTTTGTCCCGTGTTCCGCGGCCAAGGCCACATTTAAACCCATCACCAAAAGGAGTCCGAACATAACCGCAACTATTCTCTTCATCATCCACCTCCGCTGATTATCATACCTGACAGGTTAATATTAATTAGCCGACCGATCTTTAAATTTGACATCCCGGCACACTCGGTGCCTGAACTATGACAATGCTGATTAAATGAAGACTATGATAAAAGCAGGAGATGAAATGTTGGATTACCAGGTAACCCGGGCTAGCGCCTAATTGAGCGTTGAAGCCGCTTCAAAACGACAATAAACTCCCGCAAACATCATAAGTCAGTCCTTCAATCTGCCTAGTCAAGGTTCAGTCAATGGGGCGGATCTCGATCCCACATCGGGATTCCATGATGTCACACACACTGAGTTGAACAAAATGACAATTACTAGTGGTATTGTAAGCGATTTGAACTAAGAAATCAAGGGGAAATTTTTACCGGCAGAAAATGGGGGGGGATTTGATGGACCTCCGAAGCTGAACCCTACTCATCGTTTAATCCAGCCAAAAGAGCATAACCACCTAACATAGCTAACTATAGAAACATATTTATAAAATATTCTGTGATACTCCTTGTTTTCTAGGTTCTTCTACGTCCTCGGTGTTATGTTTTTTGTAGTCAGGATCGGCCTCTGATTGTCAAAGCATAGGGAGTATTGAGCAGAACCAATCGGTCCATCACCGGAGGCCTTGTCCGGTGTCCCGTCTTCCCACTGATAACTGATTGTTATCCTGCCACTTTCATCCACTGGGCCACCCCAGGAAGCCACCACCGGCAGGTCGTTGCGCAGGATAGACACTGTGCATAATACTCCGAAACCGGGTCCGAGGCAAAACCGTTAGCCGCGAGGTTAACCTGATCTATTTCAAAAGCGTAACGCAGAGACGTGGGATGCGTGTGAAGAACAATACCCGCGCATCCCCTTTTTATTTGACCTAAGCCCTCTGCGCTACGCCTTTGTTAGAATTCCAACATCCGGTCAATATCAGGCAGAACCAACCAGTCCATCGGACGTCTTGGCCATCGTCCCGTCTTCCCGCTGGTATGTGGTCGTCAAACTTCCGCTTCCATCCACCTGGGTCACTCCCACGGGGGCCGTCACGTCCAGCCGGAGCTTCAGCAGGTCATCGCCCTGCTCATTCTTATCTTTGGTCACATCTCGGACATTGACATAAGGGTCGAAGATCTGTCTTGATTGATTCATCTGGTCGGTGAATTGTCGGGCCATTTCTCTAATCTGATCACTAGCAGCCAGGAATGGCGATTCCGGCTGATCCGTTTGACTCGCCGTTGTCCCTCCGGCGTAGGCCGCGGTCATATCCGCTACTGTGTTGGTTTGGTCAGTGTTGTCATTAGTGATCCCGGCTTTTTTCATCAGTTGGTCTAAAGTCCGTTTCAATTGGTCTTCACCTCCATTGGCCCACCCGGCCGTGGGATCACCGGTATCCATCCCGCCACCGATTTGCTCGCTCCGAAAATCCACAAGGGAGGCCATATAGGACTGCCAGGATTGATATTCTCCGATGTCTGAGCAGTTCAGGGCCTTGGCCATATGCTTCCTGGCCTGGTGTGTATTCATGGA
>JADFYC010000255.1:0-388 GCA_015233295.1 Deltaproteobacteria bacterium
GGAAACGGTGGCGCGCCTGGGAGGGGATGAATTCGCCGTCCTGATGGAGGAGATCGACCGGCCGGAACAGATCATCACCGTGGTAAACCGGGCCAAGGAATTAGTAAGCGAGCCCTTCCTGATAAACAATCAAGAAATCTTTACCAGCGCCAGCATCGGCATTGTGATCAAAACCGACCCTTTTCAAACTCCGGAAGAGATCATGCGGGACGCAGATATTGCCATGTATCGGGCCAAGGAGCTGGGTAAAGGGTATTTCAAATTTTTCAGCCGGAAGATGTACCAACAGACGGTGGCCCTGGTCAGACTGGAAACGGAATTGCGGCAGGCCATTGATCAGAAACAATTTGAACTCCACTACCAGCCGATTCTGGCTGTCCCAACCCAG
>JADFYC010000255.1:636-5105 GCA_015233295.1 Deltaproteobacteria bacterium
TGTCGATAACGTAACCCGAGTACTCCAAGAAACTGATCTTGACCCCAGGTGTCTCAAATTAGAAATCACAGAGACCGTCATCATGCAAGACACCAAAGCCACCATAGAGCGCCTCACCCGGTTGGTTAAACTGGGCGTCCGAATTGTGGTAGACGATTTTGGGACCGGATATTCCTCATTGAGTTACTTACAACGATTCCCGATAGATGTGTTAAAGATAGATCGCTCCTTCATCAGCGGCAGCGGCAATGTTCAAGACAATATTGAAATTGTTAAAACGATTATCTCATTAGCCCGGAGTCTGGGGTTGAGTGTGGTGGCTGAAGGAGTAGAGAGTGAAGATCAACTGGACGCGTTGAAGAATCTGGAGTGCGAACTAGCCCAGGGATATCTATTCTCCAAGCCATTGGATAAACTAAGTATTATTGAATTAATGAAGACGCTGAAGCGGCCAGTTTAATACTACGAGGAGAGGTTAATGCGGCAAAGGAGTTTATTGGGGCTGGAGGCCAGAGGATTTTACAAGACGGCCTATACGGAATGGGGTGATCCTACCAACCCGAAAGTGATTATTTGTGTTCATGGACTGGCCCGGAACGGCCGGGATTTTGATTATCTGGCCCACGATCTGCAATCGGATTATCGGATCATCTGCCCTGATGTGGTGGGCCGGGGACGAAGTGATTGGCTGGAAAACAAGGAAGGATACGACCTGCCCCTTTATGTCGCGGACATAGCCAGGCTCCTGGCCCGGGTTGACGTGGATGAGGTAATCTGGATAGGTACGTCCATGGGCGGGATTATCGGCATGAGCCTGGCGGCCTTGCCCCGCAGCCCCATCAGAGCCATGATCCTAAACGACGTCGGTCCATTTATCCCCAAGGCGGCGCTCAAACGAATCGCCGAATACGTGGGCAAAGATCCCAGATTCGCCAGTATCAGAGACGCCGAACTCTATCTGCGCATGATCCATGTTAATTTCGGACCACAGACAGACGAACAATGGACTCATCTGACCACCCATTCCTTCCGCCGGTTGGAAGATGGCTCCTATGCCTTCGACTATGATCCGGGCATTGCCCTGTCCTACCGCTCCGGCCAAATCAAAGATGTGGACCTCTGGCCGATCTGGGAAGCCGTCCGTTGCCCGGTGTTGACCATCAGAGGCGAGCAGTCCGATTTGTTGTTGTCCGATACGGCCAGGAGAATGCTTCAACGACCGGGCACAGAGGTAGTGGACCTGCCCGGCATCGGCCACGCCCCGACCTTAATGGATGCATCCCAAATCAACTTGATCCGCGACTGGCTCAAGACCCATGGGTGAACCCGGTGTTACGGGTTGCGTGGGGAATCAAGGCTCGCCTTCAGAATAGTCCGGGTACAACTCGCTGAGGCAATCGGCGCAAATGCTATGGCTAAACTGAGCTTCGGTGCGTTCTTCAACATAGAGTTCGAGTCGTTTCCAGTATCCTTCATCATCCCGAATCTTCTTGCAGTGGGCGCAGATGGGGATAAACCCCCGAAGAGTTTTAACCTCAGCCAGGGCCTGTTGCAGTTCTTGAAGAACCTTTTCCTTTTCCGCCTCCGCCCGTTTCCGTCTGGAAATATCCCGGTTGCATGTCCGGCGGCCCAGCCAGGTGCCGTTGGTCCTAAATATCGGCCGGCAATGATGCTCAATCCAGCGTGTTTCTCCATCCCGTGTTATGATCCGGAATTCAAGGCTTGATTCATTGGTGTCTTGATGATTCAATGTGAGATGGTCAGTGACCGACCGACGGTCGTCAGGATGAACGATCCGGATATTCAATTCAGGATTGGCGGTGAATTCATCCGAGCCATAACCGGTAATTCTCCGACAAGAGGGGGTGATGTATTCGAATCGGCCGTCCGGCCGCAGCCAGGACTCCCAGTCCCAAGTGAATTCGGCAAAAGCCCGAAACCGCTCCTCACTTTTCCGAAGTTCTTTCAGCAAAATAAATAGGATCGAAAAGACCAGGGGGGCGACAAAAGAGACGGTGATAAACCCGGTGAGGAGGTAGTCAAAAGTGATCCGGCCGTTGATAATCAGGCTTAGGATCGACACACTACCGGCCGTAAGCACTTCTGCTGCAATTAAACAGAACCAGATCAGGCGCCATAATCCCGCCTCCTTAAGTTTGGTCGTAATCCAAACCAGCATGTGGCACCTTTTTGTCAAATTGCAGATCGGGCCAATTACGGCCACAGGTTAGATTCAAATTTCCAGCTCTAATCGGTATATTGCAACTGATATAAACGGAAGTAAGCTCCTCTGGCCGCCATCAGTTGAGCATGGGTACCCTGCTCCAGCAATCGTCCTTTGTGCATGACAATGATCCGGTCGGCCTTTTTGATGGTTGAAAGGCGGTGAGCCACAATAATGCAGGTCCGGCCGATCATCAGCCGGTCTAGGGCGTGCTGAATGAGCTGTTCAGTTTCCGTATCCACATGGGAAGTGGCTTCGTCTAAGATCAACACCCGCGGATTATAAGCCAAAACCCTACAAAAAGCAAGTAATTGTCTTTGCCCGGAAGACAAAGTGGAAGCATTTTCAGATAATACGGTGTCATAACCATTGGGTAAGGACTGGATAAAATGATCTGCATTCATCGACCGGGCTATGGCCGCCACTTCTTCCGGGGACAGGTCCGTCCGTCCCGGAGCGATATTCTCACGCACCGTATCGGAAAACAAGAAGACATCCTGGAGAGCCAGGCCCACTTGGGACCTGAGAAAAGCTGGGCTTAAACCCCGAATATCTTGACCATCAAGCAAGATTTGGCCCTCATACTGAGGATAGAACCCCTCCAGCAGGCTAATCAACGTGGTCTTCCCGGACCCCGTCGCCCCGACCAGAGCCACCTTTTCCCCCGCCCCCACCTGGAAAGACACTTCCTTCAGCACTGCCTCTCCAGGCTTATACGCAAAACTCACCTGGTCAAAAACGACTTCTCCCCGGACCGGAGAGCCTGCCTCATTGCTCTGTTCCAAGGCATCGGGATCTTGAGTGTCCAGCAACTGGAAAATGCGTTCCGAAGAGGCCAGGGCGTTTTGCATGATGTTATACTTCTCCGCCATGTCCCGGACCGGCTTAAACAGCATCGTGACGTAAGACAGAAAAGCCACCAGCGTCCCCAGCGACATGGCATCCTGGATCACCTTTCCTCCCCCGTACCAGACGACCAGAGCCACTGTCACCGCACTCAAAACTTCCATCAGCGGCATAAACACCGCGAACACCCGGACCTGTTTCATCCCGGCCAGGTAGTTTTCGTAATTGGTTATCCGGAATTTCTCGAAACTACCGGTCTCCAGCCGATACCCCTTAAGCACGGCCACCCCGTTAAGACATTCTTGCAAGAACGAATTAATCTGGGCAATCTTGGTCCGATTTAACCTGAAGGCATCCCGGGCCTGGAAACTGAAGACCATCGTGGCGGCCGCCACCACCGGAATCATGGCCAGGACTATCAACGCCAACTGCCGGTTCATTTGCCACAACACAATGACGATCCCGGCGATTAAGAAGGAGTCCTTGAACATGGTGGTAACCACGGATTTAAACATCTCGTTCATATTCTCCACGTCGTTGGTCACTCGGGTGACCAGCCGCCCCACCGGGTTGCGGTCAAAGAACCTCAGGGACAACGTCTGAATATGCCGATACAGGGCCATCCGCAGATCCATCATGATCATTTGCCCGGCATACTCCATGACAATGACATCCAGGGCGTAGAAGACCAGGTTCAGAAGGCTGCACAGAATGAACAGAGCCGCCATCTGGTAGATGCCGACCAAATCCCGACCTCGCAGGAGACGCAGATCGTCACCCGATAATTTCGCGGCTTCTTTGGCCGGGTAGTAGGCGCGGCCCGACACTCGTTCAAACAGCTCGGGATACTTGCTGATGACGGTCTGAACGTTGGCTGGGGCCGGCTGCCACAAAAAACTTTTGCTCCATCGCAGGAGCTGCTCAAAAACTGAAGGCGAAACCGGATCGGGTTGGGGCCGTATGGGATTGACGGGGTCAAGTGGAGGATTTGCAAAAAATGGCAGGGAACCGGCGGTGGCGGTCCCACCGGTCTGGGGGAATATCACGAAAAGATAGCGTTCTTCACCGATCAATCCGGCCGATTTGAACCTGGCCAGGTCCTTGCGATCCATGGCCTGGAGACCCAGAGTGTCGATAAAGTATCGGTCATGGTGACCCGTGGAGATGAGATAGTGGCCATATTGGGAAACCAGCCGGGTCGCTGCCGATCGGGTTGCTTTGCCTGTTAAATCAACCTGGTATGAGGCAGAGGTAATGTACCGGTCTATGGCTGTTTTGGTTAAATAGGGCAGGGCCAGGTCCAATCCGGCCATGACGATCATCAGAACCACGGAAACGGCCAACCACGGCAGGTATGGTTTTAAAAACACGACCAATCTACCCAGCAGCCGGAGATCGT
>JADFYC010000255.1:5174-5627 GCA_015233295.1 Deltaproteobacteria bacterium
TCATCCATCAGCCGCTGCCGCCGATCCAGCTCGGCATAGAATCCACCTCCTGCCACCAGTTCCTGATGGGTCCCGGTTTCCGTAATCTGACCCTCTTCCAGAACGTATATCACGTCCGCCCGCTTAATGGTCGAGACCCTATGGGAGATGATGACATTGGTCAGGCCGCGGCGCCGGGACATCAATTGATTCAAGATGGTCTCTTCGGTTTCAGTATCCACGGACGACAGGGCATCGTCCAAGACCAGCACCGGCGGCTTAAGCAGCAAGGCCCGGGCAATGGTCAGGCGTTGTTTCTGACCACCAGACAGGTTTAAGCCTTTCTCACCCAAGACCGTGTCCATCCCCTGGGGAAACCCTTGCACTTCACTCAGCAGCGCGGCATCCGCCAAAGACCGGGTGAGTTCTTTTGGCCCGGCTTCGCTCTGACCGGGCAACAGGTTGCCTCTAATC
>JADFYC010000256.1:0-502 GCA_015233295.1 Deltaproteobacteria bacterium
CTCAGTCGACCGTAAGAGATGAGACGTCAGGGTGGGGATAGAAAGTAATTTAGCCTGGTGTATTTCGCTATGTGGTTGGGGGAAACATGGGGATGATCAGGAGAGAGACCGCCGCCGGTATTGTCGTGGGCAGGCTTCAGCATGAAGGGCATATTCAAATATCTTGGCATAATGGCCTCCGCCACCGATTCAATGGCAGGGACATTGATCCATATATTCTTTGAAAGACTGAACACCGGGCGAATAAAGCACCGATGGTCAAAAATCATTTTTCACTTGCCCTAAAAGGAGGTGGGTAAAATACCAACCCCCAAAAAAGGCTTAGCCCCAGCCGAAAACCGGTGGGGCTAAGGTGTTTATATAAGACCGATACAGAAGGCAAACTACAAACTCTGCCCCCTATATCCGGTGGTGCGAGGATGATTGAATACAGGCCCGTAGAAAAGCGTGAACTCAATGCCCATGGGCGCCCGCGTGGGCATGCTCGTGGCTGTGCTCTTCG
>JADFYC010000256.1:521-5074 GCA_015233295.1 Deltaproteobacteria bacterium
TCAGGGTATCAATAAAAGTCTTCACGATGCAGTAGGCCATTCCGGAGCCAACCACGGTTAATACCAAATAGAACAGGCCCATAAAAAAGAAATGCCCTGCATCCCAATGCCATTCAAAACAAAAAGGAAACATAGTCTCACTCCTTAGTTCGACGAGGTTCCGGTCAGGGTAGGTCACGCTTTGACGTGAACCTGGTTACTTGATTTTTTCCTGAATGTCAAGAAAAATTCACCGAGGCCAATGAATCTTGCGGAAGAATTATTTAACCGGCTACCAGGTATGGGAAAAACAGCTTCTTATATCCCGCGGCGGCCGACTTCCACTTCATGTTCACGGTTTAGCCGGGCTGACTTCCTGGGCAAACCTGAACTTCTTATTGACTACTTTAATGATAGTTACCGGTTTGGTGGGGACACGTTGGCCGGGTTGGTAGCTGATGGTCCCGGTGACTCCGTGAAAATCTTTCATCTTGGCCAGGGCTTCCCGAATGGCCTGAGGCTCGGCTCGGCCTGCCTGATCGATAGCCGCATAGACCAGCCGTAAGGCATCATACCCCAGGGCGGCAAAGGCAACTTCGGGAGCTCGCCCATACGCTCTCTTGAATGCCTTGACAAAATTGCGGACGGTTGGCCGGGGGTTGTCAAAGGAGATATGGGTCGAGAAATAAACGTCATGAGTCGCCCCCCCCCCCATCTCCAAGAGCAACGGGGTGTCGAAACCGTCTCCGCCGATGATGGGCGTTCTCATCCCGGCAGCCCGCAATTGCTTGACGATCAGACCGCATTCACTGGGCAAGGCGGACACCATGAGGACGTCCGGTTTCGGGTTGAGGGCCTTCAACCGGCCAATCTGAGCGGAAAACTCCGTATCCCCGGTGCGGTATAGGTCTTCGGCCAGGATCGCCGTTTTCCCGGCCAGGACCCCAAATTTATCCTTGAAGTATCCGGTCAATGCCCTCGTGTAGTCAGAGGCGGAGTCGGTCAAAATCCAGGCTGTCTTGGCTTTCAGAGATTCACGAGCGAAATGGGCCAGGGCTTGGGCCTGGGCGTCATCACCAAACGGGGCCAGGAACATGCAGTTTCCCACCCGATCCGGCAGCGTCGGCAGAGTCGCTCCGGCGGTGACAAATGGGATTCCGGCTTGTTGGGCCGCCTGCCCGGCCGGCAGAGCATAGGCAGGATCATTCAACCCGATAATGGCCGCGACCTTATACCGGTAGATCAATTTTTCCGCCGCCTCTTTGACCTTGGTCGGATCCGATTCGCCGTCAATATTGATTAACACCAAATTCTTGCCTCGATAGCCACCTCTGGTGTTGATCTCATCCGTGGCTAGTTCGGCCCCCAGCAGGCCTGGGCGATCAATCGAAGCGGCCCCGCCTGTTGTATTGAAAATAGCGCCGATCTTGATTGTCTCGGCAGCCTGGGCGCCCCCGATGGACACAAGCCACAGCATCAGGGCAACCAGAGAAAGCAGGACAAGTTTCTTCATGGCGATCCTCCTGTAACGAGTAACAAGCAACAAATATCCCGCAACCCGCAACCCCGAGTTAGCGATAGCGGTCATGATTTGAATCATAAATAGATAAGACAGTGTCGACACTCCAGTTCTCATCATCCCGTTGGGGGTACTCCGGCATATAATGGAGCCCGCGGCTTTCCTTCCGGATCAAGGCCGATCGGACAATCAAGTCGGCCACAGTGGCCAGATTACGCAGCTCCAGGAGGTCCCGGGTAATAAGAAAATCCCAGTAGTATTCGTCTATTTCCTGACGGATGTTGTCGATCCGGTGTTTGGCCCGAATGAGCCGCTTGGTCGTGCGGACGATTCCGACGTAATTCCACATGGTCCGGCGGATTTCATCCCAGTTGTGGGTGACCACTACCGATTCGTCGCTATCCGTGGCTCCGCCCGGATCCCAGGACGGAAAATCCTTATTTAATAAATCTTTGTTTTCCTCTGTCTGAGCCGCAATATCCTGATAAGCCGCCTCAGCGAAGACCAGGGCCTCGAGCAGAGAGTTGCTGGCCAGGCGATTGGCCCCGTGAAGTCCGGTGCAGGCGGCCTCTCCTACGGCGTAAAGACGGTTGACGTTTGTCCGGGCGCTCAGGTCTGCGACCAATCCGCCGCACATATAATGGGCCGCGGGCACGACCGGGATAGGATCTTTTGTGATGTCGATGCCATAGGACAGGCAGGTCTGGTAGATGTTGGGAAACCGGGATCGAAGATAATCGGCGTCGCGATGGGTAATGTCCAGATAGACACAATCGGCGCCGCTCTTCTTCAGTTCCCGGTCGATGGCTCGAGCCACAATATCTCTGGCAGCCAGGTCCTTACGGGGATGGTATTTTTCCATGAAATAGCAACCTTGAGCGTCCATTAAGCGACCGCCTTCCCCTCGGACCGCCTCGGATATCAGGAAATTTTTGGCATGGGGATGAAAAAGGCAAGTGGGATGAAATTGGACGAACTCCATGTTGGCCACCTTGACGCCGGCCCGGAAACCGATGGCCATGCCGTCACCTCCGGCAATGTCCGGATTGCTGGTATACAAATAAACTTTTCCCGCACCCCCGGTGCAAATGATGGTGAACCTGGCCACAAAAGTGTCCACGCGGCCGTGGTGCGCATCCAACACGTAGGCTCCCCAGCAGGTGTCCTCGGATTCGGTGGTAACGGCCCCCCGGCGAAAAATCCTTGAACGGGTAAGTAGATCTACGGCCATATGGTTTTCGTAAAAGGTGATATTCGGAGATTCTTCGGCTCGGTTGATCAGGTTTTTTTCCACCTCGCGGCCGGTCACGTCCAGGGCATGGACAATCCTATTTCGAGAGTGGCCACCCTCCCGGCCCAGGTCAAAAGACCCCGTGTCGGCGGCTGTTTTGAAATCCACTCCTAATGAGACCAACTCATTAATTAATCTCGGCCCCCGTTCTACGACCATCTTGACCACGTCTTCGTGGCATAGTCCGTCCCCAGCTTCAAGGGTGTCTTTTACATGCAGATCAAAGGAGTCATTCAAGCCCAAGACCGCGGCAATGCCTCCCTGAGCAAAATTGGTGCTGGCATCGAGCTTGCTCTTTTTGGTGATGATGGATACTTTACCATGGCGGGCCAGCCTGAGGGCGCAACTCAGACCGGCAATCCCGCTGCCAATGATTAGAAAATCAGAAAAAACATCCAATTCCTACTCCCATCGGGTCAGGAAGAAAAAATCCCGGCAAAAAAGTTAGGTGTTAACTCCAGCAAATCGTGAATCCAAACTCCATAATTTTTGATGGAGATTCCGTCAAATTCGGCCGAGTGATCCGGGTCCAGCTAACCAGGAAGAGCCGGTTTTCGTTGTCTGTTCAGCTAGCAACGGACCCTCACAACCCGGCCTGCCGGCAAAACGGTGTTGACGGAGAAAAGAAAAGGCGGTATATACACAGCTTGGCTTTCATTTGATTGATTCGGCGGCCGTGGGATACTTGCAACATGGCTTCCGAAAGGGAGCCGGCGACAATAAAAATAATACTGCAGCCTGACTGGAAATAGCAAGCTCAAAAAACAGGCTCAAGATAATTAACTTTAACTTAACCAAGGAGAAATTAGATGAAAGGTCTGTTCGTCAAGAGCCGTCTGTCGCTCCTGGGACTCATCTGCCTGATCTCATTGATCATAGTGCCGATGATGGCGGGTGCTCAGGGACAACCATCGACTTCCCCGACGCAGGCACCCGCACCCGGGCCACAAAAAGAGGCGGCGCCCCCCACCCCCCCGAAGAACACCCCGCCCACTGGTCAAGTAAAAATGGATACACCCGGTGAGGCGCCGAAAATGGTCATTGAAACTATCCATATAGACTTCGGAACGGTAGATGAAGGCGCCACCGTAACCAAAGCCTTTACCGTCAAAAATACCGGCAAGGGTGAATTGAAGATTGAAAAAGTCAGCCCCTCCTGAGGCTGCACCGTCGCCCGGTTTGACCGGACGATCGCTCCCGGGGGGAGCGGCACCATAGACCTGACTGTCAATACTAAAGGCATGAAAAAAGAGGTAAAGAAAACAGCGACCGTTACCTCCAACGACACCACCAATCAAACTGCTATCTTGACTCTGGAAGGACGAGTCAAAAACTATATCCTGGTGCAGCCGAATGAGTGGGTGTACCTGGTTGGAAGTCCAAAGAATATCCAACCCAAAGAGGTAACTATAACCGCAGAAGAAGGCGTTTCTTTTAAAATAGAGTCTGATACCTCGACCATACCTGACAAGATTACGTACAAGATAGATACAGTTAAACCCAATCATGAATATAAGCTGAGCGTTTCTCCGAAAACTGAACAGATTGGCCGTTACACCGGCTACGTTGACCTGAAGACGGACAATCCTAAGAAAAAAGATATCCGAGTGCGGGTCACCCTGGACATCAAAGGTGAAATAGAGTTCTTCCCGGCCATCATCAATTATGGCCTGCTCGACCTGAAACTGATGGCCGGCAAAAAGAATGAACTGAAACGAACTATTTTCATCTCTAAGACAACCGGTGACGGCCTAAAGATCACCG
>JADFYC010000256.1:5170-5624 GCA_015233295.1 Deltaproteobacteria bacterium
TCGAGAATCTGAAACCCGGAGAAACCAAAAAAGACATCGTCATCTCCACTAATTCGACAGCGATGCCGAAAATTACCATTCCAGTAGTGATTAATGCCAAATAAGTTGTCAGCGATCAGGCCTTAACGACCGGCTGGCAGCTTAAGACAATATGTTGGCAGACTCTTTTCCCAGCCGAGGCAGTGGGACCAGAGCGACAAACCTTTGGTTCCCACTACCTTTGCTGAGTGCTACAAGCTGACCGCTGATCACTTACAATCAGTTCGCCCTTTTTGGATATTCCCAGGGCAAGCGCATGAAATATACTTGGCCCGTGAGTAGCAATGGCGCAAAAAAACGTAATAAGGAAACTCACTTTCAAATATATACCTTGAACGGTTATAGTTGTCCCTTTTTGAAAAGGTCGAGGACGAGCATGTGTTAAGATTTCTCGCTTCGCACCGAAATGACAGCG
>JADFYC010000257.1 GCA_015233295.1 Deltaproteobacteria bacterium
TACTGGTCAATTTAATCATCGGGTCGGATATTTTATTCATTTTTGCACCGCCGGGTGAGGACTGTTTCCTGGTTGTGCCTTGACTAGTAGCTGGCCCAGGCTGTTCCCTTCCATCTAAATATGCTTGCCCCTCCGGATAGAGAAGGCACAATTACGGCGTAAGCCCCATTCTTGATGTTGGCCAGGTAGACGCCCCCGGTTTGAAGCACGGTCCCATCAGGACGAAATACCAGGTTGGCAAGCTGAGCAAGTGGAACGGGAGGGGGTCCCGTAAGAGTCACCGGACCATGACCACTATCGCCGAAAGCCACGTTGCCCTTGTAGGTCGTGGTCAAATTGACGGTCCTAAGAACTGTTCCACCAGTGGCGTCTTGATGACATCCTGAGACCACGCTATATGACTGACCGGCCGTGTTAAATATAACCGCATAGTTGCTGTTGTCTTTGATGGCGCCTAATTTGGCCGACTGGATATTGTTGAAGACATCCCGGGCGGCATCTTTCAACCGTGTATTGGGCATATCGCTGTTGATTGAAGTAAGCGCCACGGTGATGATTACGACGAGTAAGCCGACGGCGACCAGAAGTTCGAGCATGGTGAATCCGGGGCGGTCCTGGAAGCGGGCTGGTCGGGCTTCGAGCCTGTTGGGTCTGGATCTGGCCAAGCTGGACCTCCTAGCGGCAAAAAGACAAATGGTCAAACGGTCTCCCCGAATAAACATCGGCGGCGCCGGCAGGACTATAAAATAATTTTATAGCTGACTTTGGCCGCGGCCAGGGGCTAATTAAACAACAAGCTCATATATCATCATGTTAAGCGAAAAGGCAGATAAATGTTACTTTAAGTACAGCAGTATTCATGCCAATACCTCCGGGCACTGTTTTATCTCGGCATAACCGGCTGGAGAGTCGGGCCGGCGATTTCAGCTATAAAATTTGTTGATAGTTATAGAATCATTTGATACCGGAGTGTGACCTGAGGCTGTTGGATCACGTGCGGCCTGGCCGTCTTCGGGTGGGATAAGATTCCTCGCTTCGCTCGGAATGACAACTGGGCTTCTTCATTCCAAATTATTCCCTTCCCGCCGAATTGTCCGCCTCATTCCGAATGATCTACCTCTCTCTGGATGGACCACCTCTTTGTCATTTCGAGCGCAGCGAGAAATCTTTACGTCGTTGCCATAAGTCAACTGTGTTGGAATTATGACCCGATATGCTCGATGCCCCTCAACCGTAAAACCTGTCGTGAGTTGAGGTGATCAGACCGGGTGAAAAAAGTAGCCTTGACAATCCGTCTATGATATAATAAATAATGATTGAGAATATGTGAATTATGTGAATAATATTAAGTTATTATTATACCTCGAACGGTTATGATTGTCCTTTTTTGATCTCGCCCCAGGGTGGCGCTTCGCTGACCCTGGGTAAATGGTTCCAATGCGCTCTGCACCCTCGAGCTAATGACATTGATTCTTAACCTGTCGGCGGGCGGTTTGTCGGCCGATCCAGCTTTCTTGACTTTAGCGAGTTATATCAATGGGAAATCAAACGAACGCTTTTTCGCCGGAAAACATCTGTCAGGTCCTGGTCGACCAGGAGCTGATGACCAAAGAAACGCGCCGGGCAATCTTAAGAAAATACGAATCTCAAAGGAAATGGCTGGCCGGGACGATGGCCGGACGGAGTCAGTTGTCCTCAGCCGATGAACTGGAAGGCGGCGTTTCCCCAATTGAGGTCCTGGCGTCCTTTAAACTGGTTTCCACCGACCCCAAAGGCGGCGTGTTGACCGAAGATGCGATCACCAACGCCATGGCTAAGTCATTAAATATAGAATATAAAAAAATTAACCCGGTGGAACTGGACCTGGACGCGGTGACCAAGATCATCCCTAAGCCCTTTGCCATCAAGTATCTGACCGTCCCCCTGGACGTGAACAACGGGATCCTGAAGTTGGCCATGTACAACCCCCTTAACCGGGTGGCCTTGGAAGATGTCAGGCGGGTGACCAACCTGACCGTGGCTCCGGTTATGGCCAGCAAGAGCGACATCGAGAAGCTCATATCCGAATTCTACGACTTCCAGTCCTCCATCAAAGCAGCCGAAAGCAAGATCAGTTCCGTGTCCATCGATCTGGGCAACTTAGAACAATACGTTAAGCTCTCATCCATTTCGGAGATCACCTCGTCCGACGAACACATCAAACGGGCTGTGGATTATCTTTTTCAATACGCCCTGGAACAGAGAGCCAGCGACATCCACATAGAACCAAAAAGAGATAATAATATCATTAGGTTCAGAATAGACGGCGTGCTTCATACGATTTACAAACTGCCCAAGATGGTTCATCCGGCCATCATCTCCCGCATAAAGAACCTGTCTCGATTGGACATTGCCGAAAAACGGCGGCCCCAAGACGGCCGGATCAAGATCCGGGGAGGTGATGACAAAGAAGCTGAAGTCCGGGTGTCCACTATCCCCGTGGCTTTTGGGGAAAAAGCGGTCCTCCGGATTTTGAAATCCGAAGTCTTGATGCAAGACTTGCGGCAACTGGGCTTTTCTCCGTCTGATCTAGTCAAATTCCGCTCCTTTATCGAACGCCCCCACGGCATTATTCTGGTCACCGGCCCAACGGGTAGTGGTAAATCCACCACGCTCTATTCGGCCTTACGGTATCTGTCCACGTCGGAAAAAAACATCACCACGGTGGAAGAACCAATCGAAATGATCCACGAGGATTTTAACCAGATCGCGGTGAACCGGGCCATCGACCTGACTTTCGCCAATGTCCTCCGGTATATCCTGCGCCAGGATCCGGATATTATAATGGTCGGTGAAATCCGGGATAAGGAGGCCGGCGATAATGCCATCCAGGCAGCCTTGACCGGCCACCTGGTCTTAAGCACTTTGCACACCAATGACGCGCCATCTTCGGTCACCCGGTTGATCGATCTGGGGGTTGAACCGTTTTTGATCACTTCGACTTTGGTCGGGATTGTCGCTCAGCGGTTGGTCCGGAGAATCTGCCCCCATTGTATCGAAGCCTATGAGGCCAAACCAAACGAACTTAAGGTGCTGGGATTGGAGATCATCGACGAACCGGTTATATTGAAAAGAGGCGCGGGGTGCATCCACTGCAAGCAGACCGGATACCTAGGCCGGATAGCCATCTTTGAAGTCATGCCCATATCTGAATCCATCCGCAAGCAGGTCACGACCCATGCCAACCTGGATGTTTTGAGGCAAACCGCTGTCAAGGAAGGCATGGTCAGCCTGCGTCAGAGCGCCATTGACAAAATGCTGGATGGGACGACAACTCTGACCGAGGTAGTCCGGGTAACCCATTCGGATGTGTTCTGAGACGCCGGACGGAAGAGGAAAAGAGCCCGGAGCTGATCGCATGAAATAACTTACGGCTGTTAAAATCGTCGTGTTACAAGAATGGGAGGCCCTAAAAGCCCTGAAAGGGCGAACTAGGTTAGCCCAGGGCAGCGCCCTGGGTGATTGGCTATGGACACTAAAATACAATATAAAACAATCGACATTTTATTTTTCAGCCGTGTGATACGTTCATTCCAAATGGAATGGCTTTGGGGTTGGCCGACTATCTGACAATCTTGCTGACACGTAACCTGCCGGATTTCCCAGGGCGTTGCCCTGGGCTAACATAGAGCGCCCCGTTGGGGCTTATTCGGAATTGACCATTTATAAAAATCGTATCCGATGACCCTGCCGCTAATTCAACAGCATTGGGCTATCGCCCTGGGCTAACATAGTTCGCCCCTTCAGGGCTTATTTGGACTCAGCCGTTTTAAGAATATTTCATGCGTTTGCACGGTTCTCGGGCAAAAAAAAGTTGACTTTTGGCGGTGCGCCGTGTTAAAAATCGCTCCAGTCAATAGACAGTTCATTCCGTATAAGACCCTGTGGTGCCGCAAAGCATAATGGACACGCCGGGTGCTCAGGGACGCCGTGAAAACATCATGAAAGACGATACCAGGGAATACATCAGGCTGTTATCTTATGCCAGCACCATGGGCATCTCCGTCGTGCTATCCACTATTATCGGCTTTTTCATCGGATATTACCTCCTCGATCAATGGCTGGGCACGAAGCCTTTGTTCACCATCATTTTTCTGCTCGTCGGCATCGTGGCCGGGTTCAGAAACATGTATGTCATCGGCATGAAGCTGAAAAACAAAGATAAAAAATGAATGATCCCACAATGATCCCCCCGGAAGAGGCATTGCGAAGAAATCTGGTCAAGAGGAATTGGATTATCTTGGCCGCGATGCTTTTGTCCAGTCTGATATTTTTTCCGGTTTCAGTAAGTTGCGGTATTTTGGCCGGCGGCTTGCTGGCTATCGCCAATTTTCATTTATTGTACCGGATACTCCGAAAAGCACTAAACCCAGACACTCCCGGGTCGCCGGTGGTGGTCGTTTTCAAGTATTATCTCCGGCTCATGGCCACCGGAGCCATACTCTTTATCCTGATTTTTTCCAAGCAGGTCAACGTCCTGGCCATCATTCTGGGCCTTTCCGTGGTGGTCATCAATTTGGGATTGCTGGCCTGCTCCGGGATCAAAGACTTGCTGGCCGGCCTGTTAAAGAAAAGCGTGGTCGTCTGACTGGTCATGATTTATCATTTTATGATTATCTTATGATTATCGAGCTGGCCCATGCCGTCTAATGACCGCCGGTCGGCTCAAAAAACAGGAACAACCAAACTAAGTTGATTCATAACAAATATCATTTTGGGAGAAGGCGCTTAACAAAAACCATTTTCATTTAATTAGGAGGAATAAAGATGTCAAGAAAGGTTTTCGCGTCCACGGTGCTAACGGTCTTCTTTGTCCTGGGTATGTCGACTCTTGTGTTTGCGGCTGACGCCTCCGTGTCCGCTGCCGCCCTGCAGGTCTTCGCTGCCACCGTAACCGCGGCCGGCTTCGGCATCGGCATCGCCGCCTTTGGAACCGGCATTGGCCAGGGCATCGCCGTCAAGGGTGCTGTTGAAGGTACCGCCCGGAACCCTGAGGCATCCGGCAAGATCACCGTGACCATGCTTATCGGTCTGGCCATGATCGAGTCTCTGTGTATTTATGCCCTCGTCATCTGCTTGATCTTGCTTTACGCTTACCCAATGGCCGACAAGATCGCCAAACTGATCTTTGGCTAATACCCTGTAGCAAACCGCTTCGGTGGGTGGTTACCCCGCCCGCCGAAGTGTCACCACACTATTCAAGTGTGTATTTTTTTGCCATAATTTGTGCAGGTTTTCACATGTGAAGCGGCCGCTCAGTATACAACATGTCAATTTGTTCGTTCACCCGGAAAGAAGCACAGCATCGCAGCATGCTTTTAGTGAAATGGTGAACTCGGCTTCGGGCCTTCTCCCCGCGGGATCATTCCAGACCAAGAGCACGAATAACGAGCCATGAAATCTTCAAAAATCCCACCGGCTACAATTACCAGATTGTCCTTCTACTACCGGAAACTGGAACATCTTATTAGAGAAGACGTTAATATTGTCTCCTCCGAAAAGCTGGCCCAGTTATGCGACGTTAATCCGGCACAAATCAGAA
>JADFYC010000258.1 GCA_015233295.1 Deltaproteobacteria bacterium
AATATTCTCTTGTTCAACCCTTTCCATCCATCCCGTCCTGATCAATGGACATGGCCTCATCACCTCTGACGTCTTCCAAACCGTTCTGAATGACGGCAGCCTTGACCCGGCGCATACGCCTCTTTAACCGGGCGCGGGGCCACCTTTGTGTCGGGATAACCAAACGTGTCGGGGTAACCAAATGTTCCGATTCCGGAGTTTTCAAAGACGCATTCTCTTTTTCTTCCTGGGATTGTTCATCATTATTCAGGCTGTTGCCTTTTTCGCCGTCAACACCGCCAATATCGCCAGCGCCCTGACCCAAATCAAAGACGAACTCCTCGTCGGCGGTAAAATTTTTAACAAAGTTATCGCGGAGCGGACGGCCCACCTGTTTGTGGCGGCCAGGCTGCTGTCGGGCGATTTCGCCTTTAAGACGGTCTTCGCCACGGGTGACCAGCCGACGTTGATTTCCGCCATGGAAAATCATCGGGACCGCATCCAGGCCGATATCATGATGTTGGTTTCCCCAGAGCGCAAACTTATCGCCGACACCGCTCACCCGGAGGCCCAGCCGGGGCCGTTTCCCTTTGTTGATTTGATCAAGGCCGCGGAGCAGAGGGGTGAGGCCTCGTCCACCGTGTTCATCAACGAACGCCTGTATCAGATCGTCGTGGTTCCGCTACTCGCCCCAGTGCCGGTGGCCTGGATCTGCATTGGATTTATTATCGACGATACCCTGGCTAAGGACCTGCAGGCACTGACCACGCTCGATGTCACTTTTGGGCGGGTGCAGTCGGGTCACCCCCCCCTCATCTTAGCTTCCACCTTATCCGAGACCATGCGGAAAGCCCTGGCCGCGGCCTTGCCTACGGTCCAGTGGGCCGCCGATAAGACTGCCCTAATCAATATAGATGGGCAAGAGTACGTCAGCCTGTCTTTATCTTTGCCGAAACAGGGTAATTCCTCGGTCGCGGTCGTATTGCAGCATTCGCTGGACCAGGCCCTCATCCCGTTTTATCGCCTCCGCACCACCCTCATAACCTTATTTCTGGCTGGATTGTTGCTGTCTCTGGCCGGGGGTATTCTGATCGCCCGGACGGTGACCAAACCGGTCCGGCTCCTGGTCGAGGCCGCCTGCGCCATACAAGACGGCGACTATCGGCATACGGTGACGCTTTGTCAGCAAGACGAACTAGGCCGGCTGGCTTCGGCCTTTAACCAGATGACGGGGGCCATTGAGGTCAGAGAAGAGCAAATTAAGCACCAGGCTTATCATGATAACCTGACCGACCTGCCGAACCGCAGCTTTCTCCTCCGGCAGCTTACCGAGGCCATTCCCGCCGCCCAAGAGAAAAACACAGCCCTGGCCCTGATCATTATGGATTTAAACCGGTTCAAAGATGTCAACGCCGTGCTCGGGCATAGCACCGGGGACACGATTTTGAAAAAAATAGGGCCCCTGCTGAAAAGTGTCGTTCATGAATCGGTAACGGTGGTGCGCATGGGCGGCGATGAATTCGCCTTGTTGCTTCCGGAAATAGATGGAGTGGCTCAGGCCATCGAGGCCACCCAAGAGATTTCGGCGGCCATGGAAACCCCATTCCTGATCGACGGCAATCCCATCCAGATGGAGGCCAGTTTCGGCATCGCGGTCTTTCCCGAACACGGACAAGACGCCGACACCCTGATCAAATTGGCCGATGTGGCGCTGTATCTGGCTAAGGGGTTAACCAGCGGTTATTCCGTATATGCTCCGGAACTCGACCGGCATAGCCTGCGGCAATTGATCCTGTTAGGCGAGTTGCGGCTGGCCATTGAACACGAACAGATGGTCTTTTTCTATCAACCCAAGGTGAACCTGGTCACCGGCCGGATTATCGGCGTAGAGGCCCTGTTGAGATGGGAACATCCCCAGCACGGGTTTATTCCACCCGACGAATTCATCCCTATCCTGGAAGGAACCGGCCTGATCAAACCGCTGACCATGTGGACCTTTAAGGCGGCCTTTAGCCAGTGCGCCCAGTTAAATGCCATGGGGATCAACCTGGATATGGCGGTCAACCTGTCGGCCCGGATGCTCCAAGACCCGCGGGTCCCGGACCTGGTGACGGAGATGATCGAGAGCTTTCATTTGCCCCCGGAGCAGATCATCGTCGAGATTACCGAAAGCGCGATCATGGCTGATCCGAAAAAAACAGCGGATACGATCGAGCGCCTTCACACCATCGGAGTCAAACTTTGCATTGACGATTTCGGCACCGGTTATTCATCCATGTCATATCTTCAGAAACTCCCTGTGACCGAGATCAAGATAGACAAATCCTTTGTGCTGCAATTAGATAAAAACCCAAATGACGCGGCCATCGCCCACTCCGTCATCGAACTGGGCCATAGTCTGGGCTTAAAAGTAGTGGCCGAGGGGATAGAGAGCCGGGAGGTCTGGGATGTGCTGCAATCGCTGGGATGCGATGTGGCCCAGGGATATTTTATGAGCCGGCCGATTCCGATTGCCAAACTTCTGGACTGGCTTAAGGACTCCCCCTGGGGGTTGGGGTAAGGCGATTAACGGGCGGGATTAGGACGACGTTGAATAACTTATGAAAAAGCCGTGTTAGCCGCGTGGCATCCCACTAATCTTACGGCTGCAGACGCACGAAGCCTTGCTGCATCAACTGCACCATCCTCAGATTGCCGCCGCTGTTCACCTTGACCCCTGGGAGCAGATCGTCATTGCGGATTTTTTGCAGTTTCATGGACATGACGCATTCTTCCATTTGAACCCCCTGGGCCTGCAATGCGGCGATTAAACCTTTATAGGGATTACCGGTGGTAATGTTGCGATGCCTGTTATAGGCCTGGTCATTTAATACTAAGTAAGCCGCATCACCATAAAAACTACCGATAATCTGCCCTTCGGTGCCTTGTTCTTTAAACCGGTTGACCATTATATCCATAAACCTCAGGGCAACGGGAAGGTCTTTTGAAAATGTGACACGGCCTATGTCAAATACTACATTGGCCTTTTTGAGTGATACCGGGATATCAATACGGATCTCCGGTTCCTTTTGTGGAGCGGCCGGATCTGCCGCCAGGGCGGCCATATTATGGAATACCGGGCTCATCAATAAGATTCCGCCCACCAGGATAAACAACATCTTTCTCGCCGTCATTCTTTTCCCCTTTGACAAAAAAATTGGTTAAATATAAAGCCGGACCCTGTCGCTCCGCGCCTCTATGGCTGACCTAAAGCCGCCCGGAAGCCCAGGAAGATGTCCGAGTAGCTCACCTCGCGTTTGCCGCGGCATGAGCGCCGCAGGACGAACGGAATCTCGTTCCGGCCACCACCCCTTTGAACCCGATACGAACCCGAGTCGGGACCCCGGGTATCATCACCGGTCGCCCCTGGTTGACCATACCAGTCATCGTCATACCAGTCCCAGACCCACTCCCAAACATTCCCGGCCATATCATAAAGACCATACCCATTAGCCGGGTAATTCCCCACCGAGGTGGTCCCACCTTTATGACAATTGACATTATTGGCCTTGCTGCAGTCCATATGATCAAAATAATCACCGCCCTGACTGGGCCAGGGATAATGCTGTCCGCCCCGGCCCAATCATAAATCTCTTTCCACTGCTTGCCGGTGACCAGGTACTTCTCCATATAAAAGGCGCCGACGGAAACCCTGTGCACCGGAAGTTCGTCATTGTAGCTTTCTTTATAAGGATCACCCATATTGAATCCACCGGCCGGAATGAAGACCATATTGCCGATGGGGGAAACGGACGTCCCGGATGGCTGAGACACTGTGACACAGGCCGCGGTCGATAGCATCAGAGCCGCTCCCGTCACCAGACCGGCAAGCATGACCAGGGCGTTTATCCGATACCATGTCTTCATCAATCCTCCTGGGGCAACCCTGATATCGACGCAACTAGAGGCCGCTTGACCAGCACTTCAACAATCTTTCACCTGGTTAGCTCCCATGCAACTATCAGAATAAAAATGATGATGAAAAAACCGGTCAAGGGATTTACGAAAAATCGGCCCGAAAATATCCCGATAACCACTGCCGTTGGGGCAATCACCCACAGCCATTTTTTGCTTATCATGATTGGGTTCTCTTCGCGTCTTCTTCGCCCCGTTTCATGGCCTCAAGAAATTCCGGGGTAAACGGTCGTTCATTCTGGTCAATTACCTTGACCCTCGACCCCGACAGCGGGCGGGCGGTCATAAACGGGGATGTCAGACATGGCTTGGTTAAAGATGTGACCGGTTTAAGGCTGTGGACCCTTCGGCACTCCATCAACAATATAATTCCTGTTCTATTCTCTGGGGCCAGAGAATAGTGTCTTCGTAAATTCAATGATCCGGTTGGTTCCCTTTACATCCCCCAAAGCCATGATATGGATTCCATCCACATACGGATAGACATCCTTAACGATGTCACAGGCGATCTCGATGCCGGTGGAGCCGCTCTCCATCCGCGAGATAACCTCATCGGGGACATCGATTCCCTCCACATGGTCTTTCATGTACATCGCCATCTTGAGGCTTTTCAAGGGCATGGAAGTGGGGGGATTCACTCGAAGTGAAGTAGTGGGAAAGACATCCATTTCGGTTGGCTGGATTCGGGCCGAAGACCGGCAAAGGGTGATTGATACATTGAAAAGTCAAGGCAAGGTCTCCGGCATGGAGATCACCTCCTACTCCAGAGATGGTACCCCCATCGATTGCTTGTACAATTGTGAACTAATGGACATGGGCGGAGTTAAACGACTTCTCACCATGGCACTAGACATCACTGAGCGCAAACAGGCTGAGACTCAAATTAAAACGTCTCTTCAGGAAAAGGAAGTACTTCTCAAAGAAATTCACCACCGGGTCAAAAATAACCTTGAGATAATTTCCAGTTTGCTCGAATTATCTAGGATGCAGACCAGTAATCAAGAAGCGATTCAATTGTTGGTTGATGCCAGATCCAAAGTATATGCGATGGCAATGATCCACAAACAGCTCTATCAAACTGGTCGGTTTGATTTAATTAGAATGGAAACACATATTGTCAACATAGTGGACTTCTTACGCCAGGCTTATCAAGCCACTGCCAGAGACATCCAGGTGTCTATTGTTCCGTCAGATGTTCAATTGACTATCAACCAGGCTATCCCTTGCGCTCTGGTTTTAAATGAGTTGTTGTCCAATGCTTTCAAACATGCCTTTAAGAATCGTTTCGATGGTGCGGTTGATATAGTTATTAAGGAGACCTTGAGTGGTCTGATCATGATTCGAATCCGAGATAACGGAGTCGGCATTCCAGAAAACGTAGACACCGAAAAACCGGTTACTATGGGGATGGAGCTGGTTGTAACTTTAGTCCAGAACCAACTAAACGGAACCATTCAATTCGAGCGAAATGATGGCACCGATGTTATCATGGAATTTCCCGTCCAAAGAGAATAAGCGTATGATAAAAAAGTAAGTGTTACTGTGGTCATCGTTTCATAGGGCAAAGTTACATTGGACAGATGGTTGTTGACTCTCATGCTAACTCATATCCGAAACTATAA
>JADFYC010000259.1 GCA_015233295.1 Deltaproteobacteria bacterium
CCGCCTCGCTATAAAGCTGAGCACCGTAAACCGACCCCTGACCGTGACATTGCCTGCAACAGAATCAGAATTATCTCCACAACACTGTTACGTTGGATGATCAGGACCAGTCGGTTTTTTGGGGAGATTTTCGGGTGGGACGCCGGGCCGGGCCGTTGTGGGTCTCAGTCCTGGATGGTCCGGAGGTTAGGGGGTTCGAAGCTGCCCACGATGGATATGCCAAAAGCAAATCCGCCATCCATATCAGGCGGATCTTAATGATTAGAGAGACATTTTATCTAATTTGGGACCGAATCACCCCTCTGTCGGGAGGTGGCTCGGAGCGTCGGAATATCACCAGCCGCCTCCACCTTCATCCAGGCATCAATATGGATTTATTTCCTGACGATCGCCTGGAACGAGGCCCAAGATTAGACGCGTCCAAACCGATTATGCCGTCCGGTGCTTCAATCCCAGACCGGTTCCGCCGTCGGGTAGTCCCGGCCGGTCCCAATGACACTCCGATAATCACCTGTTCCCACCAAGCAGCCCGCCTGACCCTCGCACCCCTTATTTGTGACCGCATCTGGATAGAGGATGGGTGGTATTCCCCGGAGTTTGGGTTGAAACAGGAAGCCCCGGTGCTGGCTCTGAACAAATATCAACATCTGCCGGCTGAGCTTTTGATCGCCCTGATTCCAGGGCCGGTGCAGTCATTCGCAGTCGACCTGACCGGATGGCCAAATAAAATGGAATTACAAATGAACGGTGACACTTATCGGCTAAGTCAATTAGACACCACCCCGAGACTAAATGAGCTTTGATGTCCGCCTTGTCCTAGTCGTTTCTATTCAGAATTTTTTTCTTCTGAGCCTCATATTCCTTTTCGGTTATTACCCCTTTATCCTTGGCATTCTGTATGTCTATCAGTTCCTGCCCGGTAGTCGTGGTTCTGGCTTCAATATTGCTTTTGGCCCCGCCACCGCCGCAACCACTGAGACTGACCCCCAACAAGATTGCCAAACTAAAGATTCCCGTCTGCAAGACATGTTTCATGACCTATCTCCTTTTTGTTTTTGTCCACCTTCAGACGGCCAGGTCAATCAGCCGCCTCCAGGCATTCCAGCGAGGTCCGAAGGCTCTTCTCCGGGTCAACCTATAATTGTCGGCTAAATTAAACTGAAACTGCGTGGTTGTCAACACCCATAGTGGGATTTCCCTAGACCCTCATGTTTGGCTGATCATGGCTTGTAGCAGTGGTGTCACCTTGGCGAGTTCTCGCTCCAGGTGCTGGAGGGTGCGGGGCGCGTCGTCCAACAAGCCTCGATCCCCAATTCTTTCTAAGTTACCGGCGGCTTCAGCGGCAGATTTGGCCGAAAAGTTTCGCAAAGTCCCTTTAAGTAAATGGGCTGAGCGTTCCAGTTCCCGGTGGTCCCCTTGTTCGATCGCACTTCTAATATGATTAATATGCCTTGGATATTCCGAGAAGAACATCCCCAGCAGTTCTTTAACCAGCCCGTGATCATCAAAACATCGGGCCAAGAAAGCCTGACGGTCAAACACATTTGGGTCTAACTCGGCTTCCGAAGCGGCTCCAGTAATTTTTTTGGAGTCGGGTACCTGTTGGCCGATCAGTCGGAGAAGCTCCTCTTGGACAATCGGCTTGGCCAGGTAGCCATCCATGCCCATTTCCAGGCAGCGTTCCCGGTACCCATTCATGACATGGGCCGTGATCGCGATGATAGGTACTCTTCGGCCGGTTCCTTTCTCTCTCTCCCTAATGATTCTGGTCGCGGCAAATCCATCCATCACCGGCATTTGAATATCCATTAGAATCAGGTCGAATGATTCCTTGTCGAATGCGCCCAAGGCTTCTGCGCCATTTTCAACGGCGAAAACGTGGTGTCCCTGGCGAGTCAACAGAATTCGGGCCACTTCCCGGTTTATCGCATTATCTTCAGCCAGAAGAATATTGAGTCGGTGATGGGGACCGGAGCCAGCCGGGTCAGTTCCGGTGGGATGGATATCTGTTGGAGGTGACGGCGCATTAAGAACACCTATAAGCCGGTTCAGCAACTCCGATTGTTTGACCGGTTTGGTCAGATAGCCGGCTAAGCCCAGTTCCTCACAACGGATGTAAATTCCCTTATGGCCGGGCGAAGTAAGCATGATGATCTGAGGCCCGCCCAGTTCTGGATCTTCTTTGATTCTCTGGGCCAGTTCAAATCCATCCATGCCCGCCATGTGAACGTCTAAGATGGCCAGTGAAAAGGGCGTTCCCGCAGACTTGGCCTGGGCCAATTCGATTAGAGCGGTAACGGCATTATCAACGGTAAAGAAATGAGCGCGCCAGCCGGTCAGAATGGTTTTAAGACTATCCAGGCTGGCGGCGTTATCATCTACCAACAAAACCTTCATATGCTCAAACTGATCCAATTCTCGAAGGGGAGCCCTGGGCGAAACCTCTCCTTGGCGTAAGAGGGGCATGGTGAAGTGAAAGGTGCTGCCCATACCCTCTTCGGATTCGACCCAGATGCGACCCCCCATCAGCTTAACCAGGTTGGCTGATAGTGTTAGACCCAATCCCATGCCGCCATGTTTCCGAGTGAAGGAACCGTCCACCTGACTAAAGGCGGAAAATATCTGCTCTAATTTCTCACAGGGAATACCGATTCCGGTGTCGGAAATCTTGAAATGAAGCATGGGCTCGGCCGCTGTTTTCGGTAGCGTCGCCACCTCCAGAATGATCTTCCCCTGGGAAGTGAATTTGACGGCGTTATTCACTATATTGAGGATGACCTGTTGGAGACGGATAGGATCGCCAATTAAAGTATCGGGGACGTCCTGGTTGATGACGCAGGTTAGTTTCAGCCCCTTTTCGTCCGCCCGGCAAGCCACTGTCTTAAGCACACCCCCGACAATATCTCGCAATTGAAAATCGGTGAAATTAATGTTGAGCCGGCCGGCCTCAATTTTCGAAAGATCGAGCAGGCCCTTAAGCAGGGTTAAGAGCGAATCGGCTGAGATTTTGACGATAGTCAGAAATTCTCGTTGTTCCGGAGTAAGCTCGGTGTCGAGGGTCAGTTCGGTCATGCCGATAATCCCATTTAACGGGGTCCGGATTTCATGGCTCATGTTGGCCAGAAATTCTCTTTTGATTTTATTAGCCATTTCTGCTGCTTCTTTAGCCCGGCGGAGTTCTTCTTCGCTCTCTCGTAACGCTTCTTCCAGGCGTTTGTGTTCTATCTCTTGGGCTAAGTAGTTGGCGATCACCTGCAGGGTCAAAAGTGACGCCGAGGCATCTGCGCGCCTCTGGTGGTCAGCCAGGGTCAGAGTTCCGATGATTTGTCCTCGGCCCCTCATGGGCATGCATAAGAAAGTGACTACGTTTAGCCCGTTCAGAATATTAAACTCGCAGTTAGACCTTTGATCGGCTGCCGACTCGAAAATGGCTTCACCAGTGGTGGCCACCATTCCTGAAGTAGTTTGACTGACCGGCATGTGTGTCTGCTTGGGACTTAAGGCCGGAATCCCGGTTGTGCCCACAATGATCATCTCTGCGGCATCGGCATCATACAGTTCGATAGCAACGATCGGAAAGTGGAAGGAAGAGGAGATAATTTGGGTCAAAGCCTCATAGCCGGCCTCTAACGTCTCGGAAGATAGTAGGAGTTGCGATATGGTCGCGATTGTCTCCATCCCTGTTTCAGGGCCATTTTTTAGCGCATCTATTAAAGCGCTTAGAATCATGACCGTTCCCCTAACTGAGGATCAAAGTAGTCTAAAACTCATGGTCAGGTCGTTTTCGTGTTTTGGTGCCAAACAGGCCGCAGATGGTGTCTTTGAGGTTCACTTTATGATGCGTCACAAGTCTGAAACGGCAAAACCAGGAATTTATCAACAGCTAATGGTCAGACGTGTTTGTTCGATATGTGTTCTGGAGATAATTCTGATTCTGTTGCAGGCAATGTCACGGTCAGGGGTCGGTTTACGGTGCTCAGCTTTATAGCGAGGCGGGAATGGTTCCGCATCGACGGAGTAGCGATGGTTAGCCGGATCAGGGTGGATGGTATTTTTTGAGGAATGGCCGGAGACGAAAAAATAGCGGGGCTAAGTTGAATTTAGCCCCTGTCCATCGGGCCCTACTGTCCCCGGGGTAAGGGGGCTAGCCCATCTCGCCAGAGGATACCAGTCTCTTAAACGCCGTAGAGGCAGCCTCTATGGTCTTATCCAGGTCTGCCGGGGTATGGGCAGCGGAGACAAACGCGGCCTCAAAGGCAGATGGCGCCAGGTAGATGCCGGACTCTCTCATATATTTGTAGAAATTTATAAAAGCGCTGGAATTGCTTTCTTTAACCGAGGCAAAATCCGTGACCGGGCCGGGATGGAAGAACATGCTGCCCATTGAAGCGATAAAGTTGACCGTTACCTTTATTCCTTCCTTTTCGGCTGCCACCCGTAGTCCGGTGAACAATTGTCGTCCTTTTTGCTCCAATTCAGGGTAAAAGTTAGTTTTTTTCAATAGTTGAAGCGTGGCTGCCCCCGCCGCCATGGCCACCGGGTTGCCGGACAACGTGCCGGCCTGGTAGACGTTTCCTTCGGGAGCCACGGCTGACATAATCGTTTTCGAACCGCCATAGGCTCCCACGGGCAGGCCCCCCCCGATGATCTTGCCCAGACAGGTCAAATCGGGTGTCACTCCGTAAAGTTGTTGGGCGCCTCCCAGAGCGACCCGGAAACCGGTAATAACCTCGTCAAACACGAGCAGGGTTCCATGTTTGGTACATAGATTTCTGAGTCCGGTCAGAAAACCGTCCTGCGGCAGGACCACGCCCATATTGCCGGCAATCGGTTCCACAATAATAGCCGCCACCTGACCGTGTAAGGTGTCCATGGCCGATGTGACGCTTTCTAAATTGTTAAAGGGTAAGGACAGGGTGTGTTGAACAAATGAGTCGGGTACTCCCGGACTGCCCGGAATGCCCAAAGTGGCTACCCCGGAACCGGCCGCCACCAGAAAGGCATCGGCATGGCCGTGGTAGCACCCGTCGAATTTGATAATCTTGTCCCGGCCGGTTATGGCTCTGGCCAGGCGGACGGCGCTCATGGTGGCTTCCGTGCCGGAGTTAACCATGCGGACCATTTCTATTCCCGGGACACAATCGATAATCAGCTCGGCCAGTTCTATCTCAGCCCGACAAGGCGCGCCGTAAGATGTGCCCATGTCTGCTGCTTTTTTAACCGCAGCGATCACTTCCGGGTGTGCATGCCCCAAGATCATCGGCCCCCAGGACGCGACATAGTCTAAGTAGGTATTTCCATCCGCATCTTTTAGGGTGGCCCCTTGAGCGGAGGTGATAAACAGCGGCGTAGAATCAACCGACTTGCATGCCCGAACGGGGCTGTTGACGCCGCCTGGAATAATTGCCGCGGCCTGATCAAACCATTTCCGGGAGGTGGATATGTTCATTTGGCACCTGTTTCGGGTTGGTTGTTTCTGGTTGCTTGTTACTGGTTACACGTTACTTGTTGCCTGTTTCTTGTAACTGTCTTGGTGTTCAGCTTTGGGC
>JADFYC010000025.1 GCA_015233295.1 Deltaproteobacteria bacterium
AAGTTCTTCTACAACGTCTTAAAACGCCGCCCCATGATCTTGCCCATGATTATCCCCATGTGAGTCTGGGCGTTGGTGACCGGACAGAGCTTCGGCCCGTTCCTTGATCAGCCGGAGCCATTCTTTGCGAACCATGCCGCTGAACGGACTAATCAACAGCCAATACATCCGAAAACGACGTCGGCTGGCCTTATCCAGGCATAATACGCGAGTTTCCGTCGTAACTTGGACGCTCCCATCGTCCTGGGGGATAAACGCCATGTTTCCTGCCGCCTTGGCAAATCCCGGCCGGTCGAACTTGACAAAAGCCTCGGATGTGACGGACTGAATCTGAGCCGTAGCAGTCCAGAAGCGTCCGATTAGCCCAAAGACAAATTCTTGTGAGGGCTTGTCGGCCAGGAGAACAAACCCCCATTTCAGCATACCGTCCAGGGTCCGGCCGGATCCGGGAAGTCTGCGCAACCTAACGGGAAGTCTGCGCAACCTAAATAGACACCGGACAATCCTGGAATCATGCATATCCAAAGAGCGGGCTGCCGAATACACGGTATCGATAGGCGCTTCAACGCGGATGTGGTACGACGCGCTTACGTCGTATAGGGGCAAGAATTGATCGATTATCAAGTAGTCACTCCTTAATGGCCTGTTCTTTCGACGTCTGAGACCGTTCAGGCCGGCGGCGTCCATCTTCGGCCGGCAGCCTGATGTTATCGGGCGTGGGAAATAGGCTTAGATCTCCGCCGTAACGACCCTATCGCGGCCTCCGTGCTTGGCCTGGTAAAGGGCATCGTCTGCCGCCTTCACTACCTCGTCGATGTCCATGCCATGGACCGGGCAGGAGGCCACGCCAATAGACACGGTTACGGTGAGGTGCTCGTTCCGGTAAGGGATGCGCACCCGCTCCCTGATCTCCTTGCACAGCCCGTCGGCTTTGACCGCGGCGTCGTCTAAGGAACAGGACGGCATAATGATAATGAACTCCTCGCCGCCGAAGCGGCAGACTATATCGCTCTCACGGCAGTAATTCCTGAAGCGGTTGGCCAGCTCCTTCAGCACCAGATCCCCGGCGTCGTGCCCGTGGGTGTCGTTGAATTTCTTAAAATGATCGACGTCTATCAGGGCCATGGAGAGAGGCGCGCCGTAACGCCTGACCCTCCAGATCTCCTGCGTGGTGAACTCCTCCATAAAGCGCCGGTTGTAGAGACCGGTGAGCGGATCCCGCAGGGATTGGTCCCTCAGTCTGTCCTGGAGCTTGAGATTTACCAGAGCCAGGCCGAGATGGTTGGTGAAAGTGCTGACGAGTCCCTCCCGTGCTTCTGTCCTGCTCTTCCAGTCAGCGTCCCCATCTGGAAGTGACTGGAGGTGCAAAAGGCCGACTATCTCACCCTGGGCGATGATGGGCATACACAGGTAGGCGCGACACTTTTTCTCGTGGACGTGGCTGCAGAAGAGCCGGTTACCACCGTCGCCGACGCTGTAGGGCTTACCTTGCCTGAGGGCCCAGCAGTCGTTCTGGGTGAACTCCGGCTCGATTCCTTCGGGAGAGCCCCACGAGACGGCCGTTTCGAGTCTTTTCTTCGTCGCCTCAAAAAGGCAAAGGACTCCGCAATAGTCCGGGAAGAAGCGGTTCACGTACTCGTCGACGATGGCGTACGACTCACGGGTGTTGCGACACACCTGAAGCAGTTGGCCCATCTCCCGCAAGAGTGATTCCTGGACGTTTCGCTGTTCCAACTGGCCGATGTAATTCGAGAGCTCCATGGTGCGCTCGGCCACGCGATTCTCGAGTTCCTCCTTAATCTTGTTCTGGGCCTCATCCGCCTTCTTCCTTTCCGTCATGTCGCTGCAGAAACCATCGATGGTTGCAATTGAGCCGTCGGCGTCCGTATAGGCCCGCGCGTTCACCAACATCCAGATGACGGAGCCATCGCGGCGTCGGTAGGTGGTCTCGAAGCCGGTGACCATGCCCGTGCGGGAGAGCTCAGACATCAGGCGCTCCAGTTCGGACGCCTCAATGTAGGCCTTTGGTCCGACGTCGGCCACCTCGCGCAGGAGAAGGTTCTGGCTTTCATATCCGAGCATCCGGGCCAGGGACGGGTTGACCGTGAGGAACTTCCCTTCGCGGGTCATGGTGAAGACGCCTTCGACGGCGTTTTCAAAAAGGAGTCTGAATCTTCCCTCCGAGGCCTGGAGGTTCTGGTTGGAAATTGAGAGTTTTTCCATGAAGTCGTTGTAGTATGACGCAAGTTGGCGGATCTCGACCCCGCCTACGGGGTTGATGCGATAAGAGTAGTCGTCCCTGGCGCCTTGGGAGAAGCCGCGCATGATATCCTGAAGCGATTTGTTGATCGACGAGCTGATGTACCATGTGATCGGCACGACGAGGAGGAGGACGAAGGCCAGGGTCAGCAGCGTGGCGGAACTGATCGTCAGCAGGGGTTCGTTGAACTCATCGAGATAGCCTGAGGAGGCCACGATCCAGCCGAATTCGGGTATGTAGTTGAATATGACCAGTTTCTCCCGGGGCATAGTCTCTCCGGGGTTCTGCCACGGGTAAACGATCTTCCCATTCTTCTTCTCGCAGATATCTTTGATAAATTCACGGCCGGCGGAGTCCTTCGAGTCGTAAATGTTTTGGCCCTGGAGCTTGGGATGGATAATCAGATTTCCTTTAGTGTCCATGACAAAGGAGTATCCGGTCTTGCCGAAAGACACAGCGAGGATGTTCTCCCGGAAGTCGCTCACGTTAAGGAGGTCCTTGAACTCCTCCCGGTAAGAGGAGACGGAGATGATCCAGTCCCACGGGCCGAAGTAGGTCATGTAGAGGGCCTTGGGCCGGGCTGTACTTTCGCCGGGATTGGCCCAATCGTATTCGATGTAGCCATTTTTGGACTGGATCTGCCGGTTGATGAAGTCATACTTCGACAGGTCGGCGCCGCTGAGCTTCGGATGCACCCGGAGGATGGCCTTGCTGTCGACACAGTAGATGTAGCCGGTCCGTCCTATGCGCTGGGACAGGAGGACCTCCGATGCCTTTTCCTTGGCCGAGGCTTCGCTCATTTTCCCCTGCTGATACTCTTCGTAATAGTATTTGACGATGTCGCGATTCTTTTCGGCCACGGAGCGGAGGTAGTTCTTGATCGAGGCGTCGGCCGCGCTCTTAACCATGTTCAAAATAATGTTGGTGGTGTTGGTTAGCTCTTTCTCGATGTTCGTCTGGATGGTATGCCGGACGACCATGTAGATAATCAGGTTCCCGAGACTGATCGACACCAAGAAGATGAGTGAGTACCCCAGGAGAAGCTTCGTGCGAATGGACAGCGTGGAAAAGAAACCGTTCATGTGTCGCTCCTATAAGTCATACCCAATGTTCTTGATGTCATTTTTTCGTTTAACTATCTGGATCATCCCCAATAAAAAAGAAACCAGGATGCAAGCTAAGGGCCGATATGTATTATACACAATTGCTTAAAGCAGTCGAGGAAATTAAACGTCTCTTCTGTGACTTTTTTCTCTACGAGGGGAATCAGAGAAATCCAAGGCAGGCTTGAGATATTTATGATGAATTCCCAGATTAAGTCTCCAGACACTGAGCCGCAGGAAGTCTGATTTCGACGATCAAACCGCCTCCCGCCGCGTTAACGGCCCGGATTATCCCGCCGTGTTGTCGCACGGCCCGGTCGGTAATGGCCAGCCCCAGCCCGGTTCCTCCGGTCTCCCGTTCCCTGGCATTGGACACCCGATAGAATGGACGGAACAAGTTGACAAGTTCTGAGTCCGGCACTCCCTGGCCATGGTCACGGACTGAAATTACGGCATATGGCACCGGTTGATGTTCGTCTTTGGTGATACTGATTTCCACCTCTGTCTTTTCCGCCGTATAGCGAATGGCATTGCGGACGACATTTTCGATGGCTCGGCCCAGTAGCTTTTCGTTTCCGTGGATGATACAGTCTTCGCTTTCCAGTAGCTTGACGCCTCGGTTACTACCTTGCGCCTCAAAATCACCGTCCTTGACCACTTCATGAACAAGCCTGGTCAGATTGACGGGTGTCATCAAAATTCCGCCAAAGCCGCCTTCAAGACGGGTCAGGGATAGAAGCTGTCCAATCATCTCGTTAAGTGATTCCGCCTCCTGTTCAATTCTGTTCAAGAACTTTTCAGCCATAGGCCCGGTCTGTCTCCGAGCCAGTTCCAACGCCACATTTAGTCTGGCCAGGGGGGAACGGAGTTCATGTGAAATATCTCCAAGCAATTGGCGTTGCAAGGTCATCAGGGACTCAATGCGTTCCGCCATCAAATCGAAATCATTGGCCAGTTCTGACAATTCATCCTTCCTTTTACCCAGACTCTTTCCAATGCGAACGTTTAGCTCGCCGGCCGCAAAACGCCGAGTGGCATCACTCAGGGCGATGACCGGTGAGACTAAGTATCTGGCCAACCAGTGAAAAATAGCGCCTGATATGATGAGGATGACAGACAACCGCAAGGCGATTTGGAGTAAAAATCCATGATGTGAATGTGGATCAAAGTCTTTTCGCGGCAGTTCGCCGAGCAACGCATATTCCTGACTATTTGTTCCTTTAATTAACACGACCATCATCAAAATATTTTTGTCCATCATCTCTTCGAGATGACCGGTTTGCCTGGCTCGCGAAACTAAGGCCAGCGCCTCGGGCGGCAATGGACGATTGGTGATTTCCCGGTTCATCCGGTCGATAATATAGGCCCGGATGCCGCTATCGTTTCGTAACTGATCGGTCATATTCTCCAGGGCCGCTTGTTTGCCGTTCAGATGGTAAGCCAGGGCGGCCTGACCGTACAAAAATAAAGAATCAGCCAGGATTCGCGGTGGGGGGCCTGGCGGTCGCAAATTAGTCAGTCGGCCCAGAACAATCTGGGTGGCCAAAGCCAGAATCGTGACGACCCAGAAGCAGAGATAGATTTTTATAAAAATTTTTTGTTTATGCATAACCAATCCTTTGATTGATATTAGTGATCCCTGAGGTTATCCATCGGACTGACCAGTGCGTACAAGTATCCTGCGCTCCGAATTGACTTGATCCGTTCCATTCCATCTACTTCACGGCCCAATTTCTTGCGGAGCTTGCTGATATGGACGTCAATACTGCGGTCATAAGCGGAAAGAGAGCGTCCCAGCACGACCTTAATCAGCTTTTCCCGGGAGACGAGTTCCCCGGCGTTGCGGATCAACTGCTCCAAAAGATTGAACTCGACCGTAGTCAGGTCAACCTGTTCACCAGCGCGCATGACCACGCGGGCGCCAATATCCATCTCCACGTCGCCGACCTTCAGTTTCTTGGATGGGAATGGTGGTGCCGTCTCTTCCCGTTCCGGCTTGACCCGACGCAGCACCGCCCGGATTCGGGCCACCAACTCCCGGGGATTGAACGGTTTGGGGAGATAGTCGTCTGCGCCGAGCTCCAGGCCGACAATCCGGTCCACGTCATCGCCACGGGCTGTCAACATAATCACCGGGGTAGAAATCTTACCTCGGATATGGCGCAATACCTCAAAGCCGTTCATCCCCGGCAACATCACATCGAGCACGATCAGGTCGTAATTACCGCCGGAAACCCGTTCTGCTCCGGACTGACCATCATTGACGGTTTCAACCTGAAAACCCTCAATGGTCAGGTACTCCACCAGCAGTTCACACAATCCCACATCGTCATCTATAACAAGGATTCGTTCCATTATTATCTCCTTTGCGGTACGAAGGATCATGATCCAGCATTATCATACTTTGCCCGTTAGTATGAGTAAAAAAATGTGAAGACGGAGCCCTCATTATTTACAAAACTTCACATAAGGATTACGTAATTTGACACACGCCGGCCTAAGAATGACGTATAATACGCACTGGACGGACGGTGTTCTGAAATATCGGAACACAATTGAAAGGAGGTTCAAGATGGTAGGTTGAACTCCGGGGTGGGAGGATTTTTCACCATCTCTCGGAAGCCCATGCCGGAGCGGACATTCAAAACTGCGTCAGTCGTCAAGGATGAGGCGCGCAATACAAGGAGGTATCAAATGGTTAGTTCAATCAGCAGTGGGGGAGGATTTGACATATCCTACCTCAAACAAATGCAGCAAAGGTTGTTCAAAGCAACCGATACCAATGGGGATGGCAAAATCACCACCACCGAATTGAGCGATAAGATGAAGACCAACAGCTCCAGTAACGGGACGAGCTCGGCCGACATCTTCAAACAGCTCGATTCGGACAATGACGGCGCTATCAGCCAACTGGAGTTCAGTAACGGATTGGCCAAAATGGCTCAGGAGAGGCAATCTCAAGGGTCGGCGCAGACGACGCAGGACACAGGGAGCACGCAAGACACCGGCGGTAAAGATAAATTCGCCCAAGTCAAGCAGGATTTTGAAGCTCTAGGCAGTGCTCTGCAGTCAGGGAGCTTGTCTGACGCGCAGGCAGCCTATACCCAACTGCAAAGTGATGCCCCGGCCAAGCAGAATAGCCAATCCGATAATCCTATGAGTAAATCCATGGAAGATCTAGGAAATGCTTTGCAGGCGGGCAACCTGTCCGATGCGCAACAGGCGTATTCCCAAGCTCAGGAGACTATGGCGTCGCACCACGGCCATCACCATGGGGGCGGTGGCGGTATGCAAGGACCACCTCCAGGGGGCATGGGCGGTATGCAAGGACCACCGCCAACGGAATCGGGGACCAGCCAGACACAAGGGACCACTTCCCAGGACAATCTAACTACCTTGTTGCAGGCTCTTGACAATGAGGACAGTTCTTCGTCATCCACAACCTCGTCATCATCAAGCACCTTAGAGACCCTGCTGGAGGCCCTTAAGAAAGATGGCACATCTTCTTCGTCATCTTCCTCGACCTCCACGACCAATAACAACAGTACCACGTCAAGTCTTACGAGCCAACTCGCGGCAGCCATTAAAAGCTACATGCAGGCCAGCTCGAGTAGTTATTCTAACGGGGTGTATGCCCAAAGTGGTTTGGGCTCATCGTTATTTGCCTAACAAATGCTTAACCGAATATCCGGTAGTCCCAGACACCGGCCGTCCAATAATAAAATACATAACCGGAAACAATATCGCTTTATAGAATAAGAGCCTGAATTTCTTTCGGATGATCCCAAAAATATCAAGGAAGTGGACCCTGTTAGTTGTCCTCGGTGCTTCCATGACATGAAAATCATCAGCCTCTTTCACGAGGCCGACGTCATCGAGTGGATACGGCACATCCGAGCTTGTAGAAGCAGACCCCTGATCCTCGTCTGAGAAAACCTAAAATACCTGATTCCGGATCGGTTGTTATGAAGGATGTCGACGACGGCCAGTCCAGGCATGAGGAGCCCATCATAATTTATCATTAAATTCAGCATGGTGACAGTCCCGTCGGCCACTATAGGAGCAGTTTGCCCTCAAATCCTGGCGAACTTCCTTTACAAGCTCTCCGCAAGCAAGACAATCCGCCCGAAGACCAATCTATATTGAGCCGTCCCATCATTTCCCCACAATACAATGACACACCCTGATGATTGTTGTCATCACCGGCCAAGAAATCGGCACGTAAATGTACTTGACGGCATCACTGACAAATGTTACAATTATGTGTCGGAAAGTATGCGATCTGAGGATCAAGGCAACCCGGCAGCCTACCGACCTCCCCGAGGCCCGATTAATTGACCGGAATCCGGGCCGGGCACTTCCTCCACACCACAGCCAAGGATTGAAAGGCTGTGAGGAGAATAGGGAGGTGGAGTAGCTTTGACCGGCCGGGGAGGTATACTTTTTTACCGGCTATATATGCTACCCCAAAACCCTCAAAAAACGATTTCCTATTAGTTCGTCTTTCCCCCCTTGTGTGTTATGATTTATAACATGCTCCCACACCCTGGCATACCGTTGGTTCTGCTCCGCCATGGGCCGGGCGGCATCGGACCACTTTCACTACAACATCCGGAGCGTGATGATGATAGGCAGGTCTCTCGGACATCTTGACCATCATGATCCTCTGCACAGGTACCTGCGGGATCACATCGTTTCCCAGCTTGGTGTCGGGCCGGAGAACGTGGAGTTTCGCGTCTTCCAGTCAGCGTGTTCGCGCAACGTCTACCTCTATGAAGAAAAATACAGCAATGTGCGACTGGTGGGTAAATTTTATCCCCCCAAAAGCACCTCCGGGCAGCATGCGAAAACAGGGGAGGCCGAGTTCAGCAACCTGGTCTACCTGCGCGGCCTGGGGTTCGATTCGCCACCCCATTATGTGGTCAAGCCCTTGGGCTTCAACCCGGCCCTCAACAACGTGCTGCTGATGGAATTTCTGGAAGGCGACTTACTGGGAACGGTGATCGAAGAGGCCATGCACCAGGGCAGACGCGAGCGACTATACCGCAAGCTCACGGCTCTGGCCCATTTTCTGGCCACCATGCACAACCGGACGGCGGGCGACTGGGGAGTCAACTTCGACCACAGCCATGCCTACATGGGCCGGCTCATCCGTTCACTCTTCTCCAAATGGGGCATGGGACGCGACCACTCCGACGAACTCTACCACCTGCGGGAGTCCTGGCGTAACCAGGGCATGATGTGGGAGGACCGAAGCGTGCTGGTGCACGGCGACGCCACGCCCTCAAACTTTCTTTTCGGCAAAGACCGCACCGTACTGGCCATCGACCTGGAGCGCATGCAATGGGCCGACCGGGTGTTCGACCTGGGCAGGATCTGCGGCGAACTGGCCCACTTCTTCTACCAGGGAAAGGACGACCCCGGCGCCGCCGAACCCTTTATCGGGCATTTCCTATGGGAATACTGCTGCCATTTCCCAGACCGCATGAGCGCCTTTAGGGCCATCACCCGGCGCATCCCCTTCTACATGGGTATCACTCTGCTGCGCATAGCGCGCAACTCCTGGATCGGCCGGGATTATCGCTGGCGGCTCGTGCAGAAAGCCAAAAAAATTCTGAGGGCAATACCATGAACATCAAGGCCATTGTGTTCGATATCAACGGTACGCTTATCGATATCCAGACCGATGAGGGCAACGAGGAAGTCTACCGGAGCATCAGCCATTTCCTGACCTACCAGGGCATACAGGTTCACCGCTGGGAGGTGCGCGACGAGTATTACCAACTGATGGATGGGCAACGCAAAGCCAGTAGCGAGGCCTTTCCGGAGTTCGACGCCGTGGAACTGTGGCGGGAGTACCTGCGCCGCCGGCCCGAGGCCTGCCGGGCCCTGCATCCGGAAAAACTGAAATGGATGCCCCGGTTTCTGGCCGAAATGTACCGGGGTATTTCCCGCAACCGTTTGCAGCTCTACCCCGAGGTGAAAAGCGTGCTGGGCGAGCTGTCCCAGCGCTACAAGCTAGCCGCCCTATCCGACGCTCAAAGCGCCTGGGCTCTGCCGGAAATACGGGCAGTGGGCCTTGATGGCTACTTTCAGCCCATCATCGTTTCTGGTGATTACGGCTACCGAAAGCCCGACAGACGGATTTTCCAGGCTGCTCTCGATGGATTGAATGCGTTACCGGAAAACGTCCTTTTCGTGGGCAACGACATGTACCGCGACATTTACGGCGCCAGGCAGGCCGGCATGAAAACCGTGTTCTTCTCTTCTAACCAGGGCAGGAAAAAGGCCAACGGGGTAGAGCCGGATTTCATCATCTACCAGTTTGCCGAGGTGCGACAGGCTATAGCGTTTTTCGAGGGTCGACAGTAGGGGGGGGCTGAAGGAAGCCTTAGGCAAAACTAGGGCTCGATGAATATAAATAGGGTCAGGCCGATGGACAGGTAGGTGGAGTTACAAACTTCAGGAAACCGTCGTGGGACCTGGCAGGTATGCCCGGGGGTGTAAAAAAAGGGGGCCGTGAGGCCCCCCTACTCGGTTTAGTTAGCCAATGACAAGACCGGGGTCAATATAGCCACCCTTATACCTTGCCCATTGTCTAGAGAATGTTGGGTATCCCCATGGAGATAGTCGTTGGTTGGTTGATCGAGGTGTGGTGGATTACCCTCCGGTGCCGACGGATCCGTTTCCTTACCCTTCTGGGTGGGTGATGGTACTTCCGGCTCTTTGACCAGTTATCATTATGGTGCCCTCGGTTGCTGACTGTTCCTTCATGATACCCCCGTCCCTCTTGTTGGGCGGAACAGTCTTGCGTGTTAAAAAGAAAAACCATGAATAACGCAAGAAGAATTGGAAAGAAGACCAATAGACTTCTCGATGCGATACTCTTTCCGAGCCCCTGACTCATGCCCTGCCTCCTTAAGTTTATGAATTTGTTCCATTGTTTTTGTCCGCAACACATTTAAAGCAATCCCGGAAAATGACCAACTAATGCAACCAGTAATGATATGACATTATCCGGGGCCTTCCCTTTCCCTTCCACTTCGCCTATGGTCGCACCTCTGTTGGGTTGCCGATATGCCACAGCCCTTCGAGTTTCGTGCAAAAGCCCTTCAATATCATTTCGACCAAAACCGGACACCGGTTTTCGTTTTGCGTGGCATTATCATTGTTCGGTAGGTTTCCTACTCCATCCTGATTCCTAAGCATAAGCAAAGGTCATGCCGGACAGATCGAGCGGTGTCGTGTTTTAAATTAAGCTCATATGTATAGGCACTTATGGAATGACCGGGTACCGCCCAAAGGGGTGGACTTGGGTAGAAAGGCGTTGCATGCAACAAAAGCGTTGTGTCTTTTCCACATCACATATAACACCTCAACACCGGAGGACACTCATCGTCTGAATCTGTTCCGCACGGCCAAACCAAAGAAGATGACCTGAAGCGGAATGAGCAGCCTGGTGAGCGCGAGGTTCCACGCTCTCCCCGGACATGTCATCGGCTTGAAATAGGGATCCTTGACCGCAAAAATTTGCTCAAATGAGCCGACAAAATGCTTCCCAAAAGGCCAGTCTTTTTCCAACCGCAAGGGCCAGTATTCCTTGAACAAGGTCCAGACTTCTTTCCGCGAGGTCCAGTCCTTTTCCAACCACGAAGTCCAATATTTTTTGCAGGAAGTCCAGCTTTCTTTCCACGAGGTCCAGTATTCACAGATGGCAACCGACCACATGGTGATATCAACCGAGATCAAGGATTTTGGTGGCCCATGGGCTTGACACGTTGCCTGACTTGCGACCTTGGTGTGAGGCGGCGTCGGAATTTCGAAACTTAAATCACAACAGGCCATCACAACCATATAAAATCCGAAGAGCACAATCAGCATGAGGAAAGCAGGGATCGGCCTCTCGGCGTAGCCGCTGGAAAGATAGTAGAGATTGGTTAGACTCGGAGTGTATTTTGGCCACCTGCTACTCTTCCGGGACATCTCTTTTTCGTTATAATGCCATTTGGACGCCTCAGGTTCATTATGCTCTTCTTTATATTTTTGCTTTAGTTGCCGGTAAAGATCGCCGACCGTGCCATAGTCCGGGGCTACTTCATCCGGATCATTTTGAGTCGTTTTATGTTCGGGCAGGTCGATCGCTAGTTCATCCCATAGGGCGTCCCGGTCCCCGAACCCGAGCCAGTCTTTTTCTTGTGGCCACTTGGGACGTTCGAATTGAAACCGGCGCAAGTCGGTTTGAAGAAAGCTAATTTCTACTTTCGTCAGGTCGACATCGATAAAGATTACTCTTTCCTTTATGATTAATGGCTTGAAAGCAACTTTATTGAATTTAGTTGCCTCGAATTTGGCCGTTCCTTCAAAGAATGAATTTTTGAAATTGGCATGTTTTTGAAATTTTGCGTGGCGGAAATAGACGTCCTGGGTAAACTTGGTGTAGCGGAAGTCGGCGTCTTGGGTAAAAACTGCGGCATCGAAGAAGGCCCGGCCTAGGGTAGCGTCTCGGAAATCGGCGTTTCGGGTAAATTTGGCGCCGCAAAAGTCGGCATAGGCAAATGTTGCGTGGCGGAAGTCGGCGATCCAGGGACGTTTGGCGTCGATGTGGTTGGCGTCCTCTGTAAATTTGGCACGGCTGAAGTAAGCGTTCTGGGTAAATTTAGTGCGTCTGAAGTCGACGTGCCTGGCAAATATGGCGTCGCTGAAATCGGCGTTATCGGTGAACGTGGCGCCGATGAAATCGACGTGCCTGATAAATTTGGCGTCGTTGAAGACAGCCTTATGGGTAAATGTGGCGCCGCTGAAGTCTATGACGTGGGTAAATTCTGCGCTGGTGAAGTCCATGGCGTGGGTAGATGTAACACCCCGGAAGTCTATCTCCAGAAAGATGGCGTCCGAAAAATTACAGCGTTCCTCACCATCGGTTTTTGACCGGACAATTTCATCCCACACCCGGGCCTGGAATTCCGCCGGGGTGATCTCTCCCTTTTTGTCCTCCGGGGCATGGAACAGGCAGTATTCTTCACCGTTACCCGGATCTGTGTAGACGATCTCCGTCCGTGAGCATTTACAGCAGGTCATGGCTTCTCTCTTGGTGATGGGTTCGTGGCATGTTTTGGAGCAATGTCAATAGATTCATGGTTAAGGGCAAACGCAGCGGAATATTTCTATCCATCCGCCCGTCATCCTCAATCACAGGCCGTCCGGATCAAATCCCATGGCCTGGACGGTTTCCCGGTCGCCGGGCCGGTTACGGGTTTTCAGGTATTGGGCCAGGGCCAATCGGTCTTCGGGAGTCTTGTTTTGGGCCAGATCACTCTTGGCCGAGATGTAGTCCGGCAGAATTTCGACGACTTTGCAGGCCTGGTAGCCGGGCGTGTTTTCGTTGACCGACTCCCAACCGGAATCACCCTCATGTTTGGCCACCAGAGCGTTGAGTGCGGCTAGCTTTAGCGGCCCATCCGGGACGACCCACGCTTCTCCCCGAATAATCACGCAATGGTAGAGTTGATGCAGCCGGTTGACCCGTCGCTCCGGATCAGCTCCCGCATCAATATAGGCCAAAGGAATATCCACCTCGAAGCAGACGCGGGAATCTCCGTACAGGTTATCCAATTTTTCGCCCTCCGGGGCGCAATGGAAATAAATCTTCCCCTGGTAGAAGACAAAATTGACTGCGGTAATATAGGGATAGCCGTCGGACCCATAGGTGGCCAGTCGCCCGATCGTGGCGGAACAGAGAATTCGCTCAATTTCTTGCGGGTCGGTTATTTCACAGTGCTTGCGTCTCATATGTTTGGATTCCTTCCTTTCAAAAAAACGATTTTCATTCTTCCTGCCCAACCTTTTCAAAGAGTCCCTGCTTCCATAGATATCCAGGCAAATCGCCTTCCCGCACCAGATTTTGGAGCAGTTCATTGTCGCCGGCTCTATGGATCTTGGTAAAACCATCTTTCTTGGTTAACCAAAAGATCTCTTTCAACTTAAGCCCATTCAGTAAATCCGGCGAATGCGTCGAAATGAACACCTGCCCGCCCTGTTCCGCGTAACTGCGAAATTCTTCGGCCAGGGCCGGCAGCAATTCAGGGTACAATTGGTTTTCCGGCTCTTCAATGGCCAGCACCGGAAATGGTCTGGGATCATTGAGCAAAACCAGGTAGGCAAACATCTTTATGGTCCCATCCGATACATACCGGGCGATAAAGGGGTCCTTGAAAGAACCATCTTGGAAACGCAAGACCAGTCGACCGTCTTCGGTCGGTTTTGCTTCCACGTCGGTAATGCCGGGTATCCGCTGTTTCATCGCCTCCAAAATCCGATTGAACCGATCCCGATGGTGTTCATAGAGATATTGAGCCACCAGGGCGACATTGTCCCCTCGGGTTGATAGATGCTCGGCAAACCCGTCTTCGGCACTGGTGCGCGCATCTGAGATATGGAAATCAGAAATGTGCCAGTTCTCGATCATATTCCGAAATCCTGAAACAACCTGAAATTCTTTAAACTGCCCCAGACCTTTAATGGCCAAAACGTCGGGTTCGTCCAGTACGTATGCCTTCCGTTCCTGTTCCGTCGCCTCTAACAGGTACGCGGCTTCATTGGTAATGGCCGTACCTCGGCCTCTGGAGAAATCCACAAAATGCCAGGGCTTCCCATGACTGGAGCGTCGATATTTGAGAATCTCCCGATCAATCACAGTGCGTCCCTCGACGACATCTATCACTAACTAATAAGTAGCTATCCGTCCACCTGTTTCCCGAAACTTTATGGTAATAGCAATCGGCCCGGTGGTCCCTCGGCTGACCAATTCCTTGAAGCCGCCCCGCCGACTCACGGCTTTGCCCACGTTGTGCGCCAGCGCATCTTTCAAGAAGCTGAAAACATCAAACAGGGTTGACTTTCCGGTTCCGTTTGCTCCCACTAAGGCGGTCAGGCGCGGTAGAGATTTCAATTCAACGTCTTTGAACACCCGATAGTTCTTGATTTCCAGGCTTTCGATCTGCATATTTCCCATGATGATCCTCTCAAAATTTTTTTCTAAGCGGCTTACCGCGGTGATCCGCGCCCTTGGCCCGATGTAGTGATCGGCCGACTCTTAGGGTAAGGCCAACCCGACGTGTTGGGTTTTATGGTCAATGCCCAGGAATTATACCTGCCAATTGCACCTAAGGCAAGACTATTTGATTCAGCTAACGGTTAATCAAATTACGGGCATAGAACCGGTTCAGCTTCTTCGGACCGGGATTAAACCGGCCGAATATTCAGCCTGGTCGGGTCAAATAATGCCGGACTGCGGAAAACTCCTTGAAAATAGATTTACCTTTAGGTATAGAAGGGAGGGGCTGGTTTAATGAGACGGTAAGAAACATGCCGGGCGCCTATCCGCCCAGAGGCGGTTCAACATCAATGACGGTGACCAGAGGTTATGATTCAATACGACAAAGAACTTAATGAATCTCAATATGAAGCGGTGTTCTTCCAGGACGGTCCTTGTCTGGTCATCGCCGGAGCCGGGAGCGGCAAGACTCGGGCCCTGGTTTATCGGGTGGCCAGAATGGTGGAGGACGGCGTCCCCCCCAATAACATCTTACTCCTGACCTTCACTCGCCGCTCCGCCCAGGAAATGCTCAACCGGGCCGGCCAGTTGATCGATCATGAGTTGAGTGATGTCTCCGGCGGGACTTTCCACGCCACGGCCAATGCCTGTCTCCGCCGCTATAGCCATGCCATCGGACTACCGCCCAACTTCGTCATCCTGGACCAGGCCGACATGGAATCGGCCATTTCCCAGTTCAAGCCGTCCATGTCCAGGGAAAGTAAAGTCCGGCTGCCCAAGACCCGGACGGTGGTCCAGATCGTCAGCAAGTGCCGGAATCTGTCCCTGAGCCTCAATGATGTCCTGAAAAAGGAATTCCCCCAGTTTTTTCCCGTCCTTGACCAGTTGGAGACCATCTACGACCAATATGCCCGATACAAACGGGACAGCGGTTTATTAGACTATGACGACTTGCTGGTCATGTTCAAGCAAATGCTGGAGGAAAACGAGACCGTCAGGTCTGAGTTATCCGGGCGCTTTAGATACATCATGGTGGATGAATATCAGGATACCAATCTGTTGCAGGCGGCCATCGTCAAACAACTCAGTTCGGTCCATAACAATGTCCTAGTTGTCGGAGATGATTCCCAGTCGATATATTCCTTCCGGGGCGCCACGTTCAAAAACATTATGAATTTCCCTCAAGAATTTCCGGGCGCCAAAGTCATCAAACTGGAACAGAACTACCGCAGCAGCCAACCTATCCTGAATTTGACCAACCAGATTATCAGCTCCGCCCAGAATAAATACACCAAGTGCCTGTACACCACCCGGAAGACCGGGGCGCGGCCGATCTTGGTGGAGTGCCGCACTGAGAACGATCAATCCCAGTTTGTCGTCCGACGCATCCAGGAACTGAAGGCCCAAGGGCTGGCTCTGTCCGAGATGGCCGTGTTGTTTCGGGCCGGATTTCATTCTTTCGACCTGGAAGTGACCTTAGATAGTCAGGCTATTCCCTTCACTAAATACGGAGGATTCAAGTTCGTCGAGTCCGCCCATATCAAAGATATTGTCTCGTTTCTCCGCATCCTGGAGAATTCGTCAGATGCTCTGTCCCTTAATCGGGTGCTTCTGATGTTGGACAAGGTCGGGCCGAAGAAATCCCGGGATATGATCAACTTTGTGTCTGAGGAAGGGCGGACCTGGCGGCAGCTCAAGGATTTTCCAGCTAAAGGAGTCACTCGGGAGGGCTTGTTCAACCTGGTCGAGACGTTGGAGGCGGCGGCGAAGCCCGGCCAATCCTTACCTGAAACGCTGGACAGCTTGATGTCTTTTTACGGCCCGGTATTAGAAGAAAGATACGACGATTTTCCGAAACGCTACCGCGAGATCGAACAACTCAAAACCATTATGACCAGGTATCGCTCGCTGGAGCATTTTCTGGCCGATATCACCCTCGACCCGCCTAGCTCCCAGGCCGACCTGATGGACCGCCGCCAGAATCGGGCCAATTTGACCTTATCAACCATTCATTCAGCTAAGGGATTAGAATGGGGAGTTGTTTTTATTATCTGGGCGCAGGAAGGCTATTTCCCGCCCCAAAAGTGCCTGGACAACGCCGACTCCCTGGAAGAAGAGCGGCGGCTGATGTATGTGGCCGCCACCCGGGCCAAAGACTATTTGTTTATCACCTATCCGGACACCTCCGGCCATGCTTTTTACGGTAATTTTGGATCCGGCCCGAGCCGTTTTGTCAGCCGGGCGCCCCGCGACATCCTGGACCGCCAGGATTCCCGCGGTAGGCATTTGTGAGGCAACCTAAATGAAAAACAATAATAAATCCAATGCCACGCCTCAGAACTTCGACACCGTGGATCAGGCTGTTGATTATCTTTATAGCCTGCAAAAATTCGGCATCAAGTTTGGCCTTAATTCAACTCAGCACCTGCTGGCCGGGTTGGGCGACCCCCACGTCGGGCAGAAGTATGTGCATATCGCCGGCTCAAATGGCAAAGGCTCTGTCGCTGCCACCCTGCAAACCATGCTCACTGCCGCCGGGTATCGGGTGGGACTCTACACCTCCCCCCATCTGGTCAGATTCAATGAGCGGTTTCGGATTGGCAATACGGAGATATCCGACGCGGCAGTCCTGGACATGACCAATGCCTTGATGAAAGCCATGTCGCCAGACGAACCGCCCACATTTTTTGAAGCCGTGACAGCCATGGCCCTGGCTTATTTCCAGGAGCAGGCCGTGGACCTGGCCATCATGGAAACAGGCATGGGCGGCAGATTGGACGCGACCAACGTGATCACTCCTCAAGTCTGCACAATTACGGAAATATCCCTGGAGCATCAGGATCTTCTGGGTACGACTCTCAACCAGATAGCCTTCGAGAAGGCCGGGATCATTAAACCCCAGGTGCCGGTCATCACCACTGCCCGTCAGCCGGCCGCCCTGGAGGTGATCGAGAAGAGATGCCACGATCTTCAGGCTCCTTTGATCAGAGTGGGCCGGGATGTCCGGTATCGGGCCAACCGCAATCACGGATTCGACTATTTTGGTTTAGAGGAGCAGTTGCGGGGTCTGGTTCCCGCTCTGAAGGGACATCATCAATTTCGGAACATGGCCGGGGCCCTGGCCACAGCCGAGGTTTTGAAGCAGCAAGGCTGGTCTCTCACACAGGAACATCTGGTGGCCGGCCTGACCCAGGTTCAATGGCCCGGCCGGCTGGAAAAGGTCCTGGACCATCCCCCCGTCTATCTGGACGGCGCCCATAATCCCGCGGCGGCTCAGGTTCTGGCCGAGGAATTGAAGGACTTGGCTGCGGGCCGGAAATTGACCCTGGCTCTGGGCATTATGGCGGATAAAGACAAGTCCGGGATTCTCAGCCGATTGGCTCCGTTGGCGGATAATCTGATTTTGACCCGGACCGCCTATGCCCGGGCCGCGGAACCGGCCGACCTGGCCAAATTACTACCGGCCGGCCATCATAACGTGACCATTGAACCATCTCTGCCTCAAGCCATCGAACTGGCTATTCAGACCGCGGGTGATAACGGCCTGGCGGTCATTACCGGGTCACTGTTTACCGTGGGTGAGGCTAAGGCCTACTTCTCCCACCGTCAATTGCAACCTTAGATTATAAACAAATACCAGGGAGAGGTATCCGATGGCCGGAGAAACCCCATGATAATGATGCGACTGATTGTTTTCTTCCTGATGATGGCAGCGGCAGCCTGTTTTCCCGGCCTCGCGGCCGCTCAAAACCCGGACTTTTACGATCTGGGCGGCGGTGAACCATTCAAGATGGACTCGGATTACCTGAGTTATGATCAGGTACAAGACCTCTATCGGGCCAAAGGGAATGTGAATATTACGCAGAAGCAAAGGAGTCTCACGGCCGATGAGGTGATGCTGAATAATACCAAGGGGGAAGCTCGAGCCACCGGACATGTCCGACTAACGACGGACGATGGATACATCATGGGCGACCAGGCCATCCTTAATCTCATCAAAAAAACCGGCTGGGTGGAGAGCGGGTTGTTATTCATTAAATCGAATCACTTCTATATCAGCGGCCGGGAGGTGGAAAAGACGGGAG
>JADFYC010000260.1:0-4955 GCA_015233295.1 Deltaproteobacteria bacterium
ACGTTGCACAGTTCCGGCCGGCCGGGATCACTTCTTCGAGCCCGCTGGGGATCGGTGACCATGGTGGCTGTTTTCCGTCTAATCTCGTCTTCCGGGTCAGCCATTAAAATGGCATTGCCGTAACTCTTGCTCATTTTCCGTCCATCCGTCCCCAACAGCTTGGGGATTTCCGTCAGCAGAGTGGCCGGTTCAGGAAAAACATTACCGTAAAGAAAATTGAACCGCCGGGCGATCTCCCTGGTCAACTCCACATGGGGCGCCTGATCAATGCCCACCGGCACGCCATCGGCCTTATACATCAAAATATCCGCGGCCTGCAGCACGGGATAGCCCAGGAACCCAAAAGTCTGGATGTCACGGGTGGTAAGTTCCTTCAATTGTTCTTTATAGGTGGGGTTCCGCTCCAACCAACCGAGAGGGGTAATCATCCCAAAAATCAAGGCCAGTTCGGCATGGACTGTTATCTTGGATTGGACAAAAATGGTCATCTGGTCCGGTTTCAGCCCCGCGGCCAGCCAATCGATAATCATATCCCGAATGGATTCATTGATAATTTTTGTGTTTTCATATTCCGTCGTCAAAGCATGCCAATCCGCGGCGAAATAGAAGCATTCGTAATCTTCCTGCAATCGCCTCCAATTGTCAAGGGCGCCGGCCAGGTGGCCCAGGTGTAATTTGCCGGTAGGACGCATCCCGCTGACGATTTTCTTCTGTTTGGTCATTAAACTGCTCCTTGAAAAGTTTCAACTAAAGGGTGAGCCGATGATAAGTTACTCCTATTCCTCGAACGGTCATAATTATCCTTTTTTGGAGGTAACGTAGTTGCAGGTTACTCGTTACTGGTTGCTGGTTGTCTTTAACGAATAATCTGCAACAAGCAACAGACGCCCGTAGAAACGTCAAGTATGGCCGTGTCAAGCACATCTGGTTTTACAAATACGAAAGAGTTGTCTCACCAACGCCCACCACTTCAGGTTCGGGTTATCTGAGCAACAGAGTGCTCAAAAAATCTACTAACGGAAAAATCGTATTGCCGATAACATTTGTGAACATGACCAACCCCACGATGATCACCAGACCCAATGGTTCAATCTTGGAATAAGCCCGGGCCAACTCATAGGGCAAGATGCCGGTAATGATCCGGCCGCCATCCAGCGGCGGCAGCGGAATAAGGTTGAATATGGCCAGACTGATATTGATCACGACCGATATCTGGCACATCTCCGCCACCGGCCGGATCAAGCCTACCACCAGGAATTGCGGGGCCATGGGGTAAATAAAGGCCAGGAAATGAAATAGCAGGCTGCTCAGAAAGGCCAGCGAAAAATTGCAACCCGGTCCGGCCAGGGCGACCCAGAGCATACCCCGCCGAGGATTTTCAAAATAGATCGGGTTGATGGGCACGGGTTTGGGCCAGCCAATGGCCGCGTGACCGCCGCTCAAGAAATAGGAAATGGGCACCATCAAGGTTCCGAGCAGGTCCAGATGTTTTAGGGGATTGATGGTCAGCCGGCCCAGATCCCTGGCGGTCGGGTCCCCTTGCCTATAGGCGACGTACCCATGGGCCGATTCGTGCAGGGTAATGGCCAAAACCCCCGGAACGGCCATGATCGCGATCTGTTGAATAGTATTAACTAGGTCCATGTTTCTTCTCGTGCCCAAGATCTATAAATGAAAACCGCCTCGCGTCAAAGACAGTGTGAACAGACTAAGTTACATCCCATTACCTGTTCAGCGCCAATAGCATTAAAACCAGGCAGACGCGGCGGTCCATGTTCACCTCATTGCCCATCAAAAACGGAGCCAGGATGCCGGATATCCGACTCGAACCGGCCATCACCGCCACTTCTTGGTTTTTGACGTCCTTGGCCTTGAGTTTGCCGGTATTTGGATAAAAGACGACCTTACCAACTTTTTTTCTGTTCTTAAGCACTTTTATTTTGTCGGTCTTGTATTTCAACGTCCAGCCGTAGAATCCATCATCGGCTAAGGCAATCTTGATCTTATCCGCTTTGAGCTTGAGTTGACCATAGGACGAACCGGCTGCGCTAAGTTTGGCCATGGAACCACGCAATTTTCCGTTGGCCACCGCCCGTCCGTTCTTCAGAAAGGTCATTGCACCTTGGGCGTCAACGCGCAGGGTATAGGCTTGCCCTTCGGCTATGGCCTGCCAGCCCTCCCGGTCCTTGTCTAAGGCCAGATGTTTTCCGGGGCCGTAGGAAACGATCTGACCGGCAGCCGCAGCAGCCTCTTTGACCAAGACCGACCCCAGTAACATCAGGACCAGGATCGTCACGGTTAAGCGCTTTGGAACCACATGTTTTATCAGCATTAAAAACATCTCTGCCTTCTTTTTTATCTCACTGCGTTCCCTGCCTTATGCATTTTGCCTGCAACGCTAAGGCTGCCCTGTCTCAGATGGCGCTAGTTCGGCTGACGATAATTCGGCTACCGCTTGATTTTCATCCACGAAATCCATGCAATTGTGGCAAACGGGAAAAACCTGGCCAGCCGCCAGGGTGTACCGGATCTCCTGCCGCCTCGGGGAGGCCAAAATATCTCCCAGGGAAGCTTCCATAAGGTTCCCGTAAACCGGCATCTGAGCCTTACCCATGCAACAAGGATATGCCGCCCCGTTAGCATCGATAAACACATGAAACCAGGGAGCCAGGCACATCACGTGGTCGTAAAAGGCTCCGGCGTATCTGCCTTTCTGGGCGTACCGGGCGCTCTTTTCGGTTTGTTCCGGGTGCCCTAAGATCGGCGGTCGGGTCAGGATATCGTGCCAGTCCGTTGCCCGAGCAGCCAGGGTTGACCATTGCTCTGGAGTCGGCCTGACCTTTTTGTCGGGTGAAGCGACCGGTAACAATCGCCACTGGGTGATGCCGTGAGAAAGCAACAGGTCAGCCATGTCTGCCAAGTGATCGATGTTATCTCGTGTGATTACCGTGTTCACTGCGATGACCGGGCTTCGGCCGGACTTCTTCGGTTGATCCTGGACTGCGGTTATCCCTTTCCAGACACCCTTCCACGCCCCTTTGACTCCTCGCATGGCGTCGTGAAGTTCCGGAATCGGGGCATCTACCGAAAAAGTGATGGTGTGAACTCTTTCCTTAGCCAGGAAGCGGGCCCAGGCCTTATCCAGTAACACCCCATTGGTGGTGAAGTTGACCTGCAGGTCCAGGCTGCGGGCATGGCTGACCACGTCTTTGAAACCGGTATAGGTGAGGACTTCGCCGCCGGAAAAATGGACCTTAACCAGTCCCTGCGCCCGCAACTCAGTCAGGATTGATTTGACCAGATCGACCGGCAAGCCGGCCCGGGCCGGATCAAGTTGGGCCAGACGCCATAAGCGGCAGACCCGGCATCTGAGCTGGCAACGCCAGGTTAGCTTGATCTTGGTACTGAGGACGGGAAAAGGCAGCTCCGGCTGGTGACGCAGGCGCTCGGCTCGCCAGGCCAAATCGCGATCCTGTCTCAGGATGTCGGCCATTAACATATGACCTCAATTTCCAACTGGGCCAGGTCCTCGTTCCACCCGGCTCTCGGGTTCTCCCACCCAATTGCGACTCCTGGCAACTCACCAGGGATAGCCGGGAAAGATAGCCCCTGAATAAGGCGGCGGACCGTCTGGATCTTCAAACATCGGGCGGCCATCGTCGCCGGAAAAACCGGAAACGCTGGCGTCGTTTTCATACCGGCTGAGGGGAGGAGGGCCGTTGGGATAGGGATCGGTCCCATCCGGGTAATAGTTGCCCGGTTGACACCCACCATTGGCCAAAAGCAGGACCACCACCGAGAGGAGCACGAGTTTTTTCATTTCTAATGTTACCGATCTCTTGTTTTAATGGTAGTGCCTGGCCGTCAGGTCGGCCCAAAGGTGGTACCTGAATCAAATTATAGTCCAGGTCAGGCCGGAGGTTTCATTTCTTCGAACCGGTCTTAAGGATCAGAAGACTTTACCAAAGCCCCGACCATAAGTCAATAAGGCGTTCCGGATTGGACATTTCCCTTGGACCGGATTCAAGGAGCGCCCGGATGACTAGGCCTACTTCTTGTCCCACCTAAAAAGCGGATCCAGTCCGTTCTTCAAGGCGTAGTTATAGATTTCTTCAGAGTATTTTCGGACATAGGGACAATCCAGGATACCGAGTATCCCCTTTTGAATGATCAAGACGTGATCGGTGTCAGCGAGACTGTCAAGCTGGATGGATTGAGCCGCCGCCTGAGTCCGCACAAATTCCGGATCATAAACTTGCTCCGTGACCAGCGGAAAAATCTGCGGCAACCGGCAGACCAACGGCCTGTGCGGATAGACCCGACACAATCCGACCCGGCTATCCAGATTGGGGCACGGTCCATTTTTGGGCAGAATAAGTGACCAGTGATCCTGCCAACGGTATAACGCCGCCGGTCTCAGGTAAAAAGGTTGCCCGTCGAGTTCCAGACTGATCTCGGCCATGGCGGAGGTGCCGCGGGTGGCCGGACTATCCACTCGGGGTAAGGCAAAACGGTCGATTTCATGCACAGCCAGGGGCAATTCGAAGAAAAGGGCGTTATTCTCCTCTGTCGGACCGACACAACAATCGACACATCCGGCCTGGCCACATAAAATAGTATTTATTTTTTCCAGCTCTATTCTGATAACATCTTGATGAAATATATAGGGCCAGACCAGTTCGGGCTTGATTGGCGACAAATGATGATCCACCACGATCCAGCCGCATGTCCTGGCCGCCTCCGCGTTCAGCCCATAAAAACGAGTCAACGGTTCGAGATAATCAGCCAGTATTTCTGGTATGTTGGTGTAGATAAGCCCATCTATTTCCAGCTCATCCGGCATTTCCGCCAACTGGGCAGGTTCAAACGGCCGCGGGGGCAGGTACTTGTCAATAATGTGCCGGATCAAAATCATAATGGGTCGGCGCAGGGCCTCCACTCCGACGGAAAGATCA
>JADFYC010000260.1:5026-5509 GCA_015233295.1 Deltaproteobacteria bacterium
TTTCTTTCGGCGGCCGTCAAATTCTCCGCAGAACATTCGCTCCCATGCCCCCAAATCCAGCTTCCCTTCCGTTACCGCCACCCCCCCTTCCCGGCCCCTGATTTGCCGCTTCATGTGGGCGTCGGCATTGTCCTCACCCACGTTGTGGCGATAGCCCAATACTGGTTCATGGGGGGCCAGCTTTTCCAGCCAGACTTCATAGTCGTGGTGGAGGCCCCCTTCGTCATCATTGATGAAGACACTGGCCGTTATGTGCATGGCATTGCAGAGAAGCAGGCCCTCTTAATCCCACTCTCTTTTAAACACTCGACCACCTGGGGCGTGATATTAATAAAAGCCCGCCGGGTGGGGACATGGAACCAAAGTTCTTTTCTATAGCTTTTCATGTACTCTTTCCTCATAGTTCCCAAAAGGAATCCATCGTGAAGGAGGCCAGGTGGCCGATGTCACGTGTTAACGATCAGTTACACCCTTGGGTGGTTC
>JADFYC010000261.1 GCA_015233295.1 Deltaproteobacteria bacterium
GGCGACCGGTTGTTCACCGGCATCGAGGAAAAGGTCCAAAGGAATGTCGTCCTTACCCGGCTCCCTACCCATAGGCCCCACCGTTCCCCGAAGAGATATGGGCTGGCCATCACGTCGCGCGGACAAAAGCAGACCTATCGGTTCATCCATGGTAATATCCTGAATTTTAATGGTTAAATCGGTAAATTGACCTTGTCCGCCACTAATCTGATCGGCCCACCGGGCTGACCCGTCAGACACAATGAGCTCCGATATCATAGCGTTCTGGATTGATACCTTTTCTATTATGTCTTGGCCCGGCATTTTTTTCTGATGGGAGGATGGCGTGGTCGAGGTTATTTTTGGGGGCTTGGCAAGGTCCCTCCAGTTCCACATACCATTCTTGTTTTGTTCCAAGGCCACCCGGGGCTCCTGCAAGGTCAAGCGCGCTATGTGCAGTTTACCGAAAACAAGAGGCAGCACTTTAATCTTGATTTCCAATGCCTTAATGGCCGCCAAATTTTTCTCGGCAAATCCTGCCGGATTCTCTATCCGAATATCGGAGAAGGTCGCGCCCACCCAAGGAAAAAGGGACAGGCTGAGTTTACCCCCAATGGTCATAGGGCGGCCCAATATTTCGGAACTACGCTTTTCAATCATGGGTTTGTATTTTTGGACATCCAGTACTCGGGGTAAGAGCAGCAGCGCAGTGAACATGATGACGTGCATTCCACCGATGATCAAGACCCCTTTGATAGTTTTTTTCATATGTTACCTCAAGAAAGAGTAATCCGTCATAATTTGCTTTTTTTGATCTCAGGCCGGTAACCGTTCAGCCGGGAGGTATATCAGAACCACCTCATGAAGCTAAAAAATGCGGCGATCATTTTTGTAGCTTCTTAATATATTGTTTGACACAACCAGTCAAGGGAACTTCGGTTATAATCTATGGCTGGGGCCTGCGCTCGAGCCACAAATCCTGTCGTGTAAAGCTCGTAGGCGGTCAGCAGTCGGGTGTAGGGAGTCACAATAAACGGACAGAAAGTGGGGGCAAATTTTCAGATTAGATTGACACGCTATCAGGAATTATCACAATAAATGGGCCTTGGTGAGGCTCTTTTTTTGTTTAAGTTGGGCGGGGAATTCTGATGTAACTCAGCCGCCCGGATCACTACTGTGTTTTTATTGATCCCGGAAGGTCATCCCCATGATAATGCCTGTGGTCGCAACACTAAAGGAGATCGTACAAAAGGGCAAGAAGTATAGTTGGCCTAAGTTGTCGTCATGCCCTCGATGCCAGAGTTCACGGCTGTGGGGGCATGGATTTGTACCGGCCTACTTCGACGAGACCCCTAATGAGGTGTATTTACGCCGCTACCGCTGTCCAGAGTGTGGCTGTGTGATTCGTCTGAAGCCTGATGACTACTTTCAAAGATTCCGGGCCACCATAACGGTCATCCGGAGCAGTATTTCCAGGCGAGTGGATACAAACTCCTGGTTACCCGGCTTGTCAAGAACCCGCCAGCGGCACTGGTTCCGGGCACTCCATAGTAAGGTCAAAGCTTATCTAACAGATTTGTGGGGTAACGATCTGGTTGGAGGCTTTGACCAAGTTTGGGAGATAGGCCGGATTCCCGTAAGCCGGTCCATGCAATGTTGAGGCTGATTCCCTCGTCACCTTCCCTACCGAAGAGTGTCATTGGCATGGGGAAGGCGGTGTGGTAGAGGTGCTCCTAAACCAAACAGGAAAGGAGAACCTTTATGACGGAAGAGCAGAAAAAGCAACTGGCTACGTTCCGGTTCGGGGTCATTCATGATCTGGTGAACAGAACGGATCTGGATCAGGGCGATCAAGCAGAGTTGATTCGGGACAAGTGCTCCAGACGATGGAACATCCCTTTTTCCGGTCGGACTAGAATAAGCCGGAGCACAGTCTTGAGATGGATGCAGCTCTACCGGAAAAGCAACGGTCGGCTTGAATCCCTATATCCATTGGACCGGGCTGACCGTGGTGAGAGTCGAACCCTGGATGATGACACGGTGCTGTCGTTGATCCGGTTGAGACAGGAACTGCCACGGGTGACGATTGTAAAACTCATCAAGCAAATGCATGAGAGGGGTTTGGTGCCAGGGGAGGTGAAGTTGAACTCCTCCACCGTCTACCGGCTTTTGAATCAGCGTGGCCTCATGCAGGCCAAAGCGCACCAGCCCGAAGACCGGCGCAAGTTTGAGGCCGAGCTGGCCAACGATATTTGGCAAAGCGACGTCATGCACGGTCCGATGGTCAAAGTGGGCGATAAGATGCGGAAGACCTATTTAATCGCCTTCCTGGATGATCACTCCAGACTGGTGCCCCATGGTGAGTTTTATCTATCAGAAGCTCTGAACAGTTACCTGGACGCCCTCGAAAAGGCGCTTTTGAAAAGAGGTCTGCCCAGGAAACTATACGTGGATAATGGCGCCGCCTTTCGTAGCCATCACTTGGAGCAAGTTTGCGCCTCTTTGGGTATCGCCTTGATTCATGCCCGTCCTTACAAGCCTCAAGGAAAAGGTAAGATTGAGCGCTTCTTCAGAACCGTCCGGGAGGACTTCCTGGCCGGGTTCCAGGGACAGAATCTCGATGAACTAAATTGCGCCTATAGTGATTGGCTGAAGATTTATCATGAAAGGGAGCATCGCTCCACTGGACAGTGCCCTTTTGAGCGATTTACTGCCAAGATGGAGTGTCTCAGACCTGCTCCGGCCAACCTCTCGGACCACTTCCGCAAGGTCGCCCGGCGGAGAGTGGCTAAGGATCGGACGCTGGTCCTCGAAGGCAACCTCTTCGAAGCTCCGGTGTGTCTTATCGGGAAGCAGGTTCAGATCCTTTACCACCAAAAGGACCCCGGCCACATTGAAATCATGTGGGAGGGAAAGTCCTACGGGTATGCCTCAGCCGTCGATCTTCACGTCAACTGCCGGGTCAAAAGAGACAGAAATAGCAATCTTCAGGTAGACTCAAGTGAGTCTACACCCTACAAGGGCGGCAGTCTCTGGGAGGATCAGTCATGACGGAATCCTACCGCAACTACTTCGGATTTCAACGAGAGCCCTTCCGGTCTGATCCCGACCTGAAGGACATCCTCGAGACCGAGCAGATTAAAGGGGTTTGTCATCGGTTTGACTACGCCCTTCGTCTGGGGGCTCCGGCCCTAGTAACCGGAGAAATCGGCAGTGGCAAGTCCACCGCTTTGCGTTATGCCGCGGCCAAGTTGCACCCTGCCGAGTACCGCTACTTATGGATAACGGCCGTCTCGGGCTCCATCCTGGAAATCTACCGGCTGCTTTTAGCCGAGCTGGGCATGGAGACGGCCAGCCATTCCAGAGCCACTCTGGTCCGGCGGATCAAGAAGGAGATCATCCACCTGGTGTCTGAAAAAAAGATGAAAGTGGTCCTCCTGATCGACGAAGCCTCACTGTTGCGTCTGGAAGTTTTTGCCGAATTGCACACTCTCTGCCAATTCGAGCAAGACTCTAAGGCCTGGTTGCCTCTCGTTTTGGCCGGACAAGGTAGTCTTATCGATAAGCTCAAATATCCGGGGTCAAGACCCCTGGCTTCAAGGATTGTGGCCAGAGCCCATCTTGAAGGGGTGGATCGGACGGGCATGGAAGCCTATCTGATGCATCACCTGAGACTGGCCGGAGTTGAGACTCCATTTTTTGATGACACTGCAGTTACGGCCATCCATCAAGGTTCGGGAGGACTCTTGAGATCGGCCAATCATCTGGCCAGGGGGGCGCTCATTGCTGCGGCTCAAGCCAAATGCACCTCGGTGACCGCAGAACACGTCCGCCTGGCGGCAACGGAAATATTTTGATGCATGGAATATTCGAAAAACTTAATCGATACTTCCATGGTGCATGGCGGCTGGCGGTCCTGGATGTCTCTAAAGGACGTTGGATCGTCAAGCCGGACCTCAAAAACATCGGCTACCTAAAGGCTGAAAACGCTAACGGCAGGCACATTCTGATAAAACCTCTGGATGATGCCTGCTATCTTTTGGCAGATGATCTGAGTTGGCAGGTGATCTTGTCTCACCATCAATACCTCGATCAAAAATGGAAACCGGGCCGAATGGTTGTTGAGACCTCGCCGCAAAATTACCAGGTTTGGATTCGTAGCCACCGGCCCCTAACTTTAATAGAAAAACGGACCTGGCTCAAAAAGCTAAAAAGTGATCCCGGAGCTGATCCAAATAATCGCTGGGGTCGATGTCCTGGATTTCGCAACCGTAAAGACAAATACCGGGATGCGAATGGTCAATATCCTCTCTCCCGGCTCATTTGGATTGACTGGTCAGATTGCGCAACCATCCCAAAAAGCTACCTATCAAGGACGGTTACAGAATCCCTTTCCCTTCAACCCCAAAGTGGGGGCGTGTGTCATGGCAAAGGACAAATTACCCGACAGGACTACGAACGGGGAAATGAATCGGCAACCGATTTCTCCTATGCCTTAGCCCTGATACGAAAAGGATATTCTGATGAACAAATCTCCCGACGCATCATAGAAGAAAGGACATCCTGGCAAAATCACCATGGGCAACCAAGAATCACCAACTATTTGGATAGGACCATCCGCCGCGCAAGAGCACTGGCCAAGATGACTTGAATGCTTCCATCGGGGGCTGACACATACCCACCCGGCATCGGTTGAAACAAAGCGCCAGCAAACCACACAACATTTTACTAATCCAAATAAAGGGGAAATCCATAGGCCAGTCCAATTTAATTAGAAAAAATTGGTCAATTTAATTTGGAATACAACAGGTGGGAGATGCTACGTGAAAGCTATATGGAGTATCTTGGCAAAGGGATAAAACGACATACTGTGAGGGTAAGATCGTCTCTCTTGGGTCAAATCATAACAAAATTAGCCGAATGTTATATTTAAAATAGCGTCACGTGACGCTGATTTAGGCCAACAGAGGATTCTAAGTCGCTGGCTGTGATAAAGTTGTGGCTACAGCAAAATAGATTCTATCTAATCTATCTTCCAGTAGCCACTTTAGTCAATAAGATCAGATTGAAAGGATTTCTGAGTCGGTTTCTTTGCATTCCTCGCATGCGGGGACCACAACATCCTACACCGTCTTAAAGAGACGGCTCATCTCGTTCTTGGCTTTTAGTATTTTCTGAATGGCTTGGATAATATCCTCTTTATTATTTTTGGTCATTTTGAATTCGAATGTTACTTCTTCTCCGTCTTGTGCCTTATGTATATTTATGTTTTGTATGAGCGGACTATCGGGGATGATGCTTTTCACCATGGCGTCTGTTTTGGCTTTAAATTCTTCGTCGGGAGCCGCATCAAGCTTCTGTTCAACGCCACCTATTAAATTAATTAATGCTTGTGCTCTTTCTTCATCAGGTCTTTGCATGGCTTGGCTAATCCAGCTTTGAATTTTATCACTCTTAATCATTTTTGCCAGTTCACCCTTTGGCTCTTCCTCTTTACTCGACGATTCTACTTCTTTTCTTGACTCCTTC
>JADFYC010000262.1 GCA_015233295.1 Deltaproteobacteria bacterium
CTTTCCTGGAGGTTCTTGCCGAACAGGTTGACTACTCCGTATTCCGTGACCACGTACTGGACCTCCGCCCGGGGGACGATTATCGGAATGTCTTCAAGACTGGGCACGATCCGGCTGCTTTTGCCGTCCATAGTCGTGGATGGGAGAAGAAGCACGTTTTTTCCTCCCGGTGACAGGCTGGCCCCGCGGATGAAGTCCATCATCCCGTTGACGCCGGAAAAATGGTTGTAGGGGAGGGCATCGGCGGCCACCTGTCCGGTCAGATCCATGGCCATGACCACGTTGAGAGCCACCATCTTGTTGTGCTGGGCGATGATGGTCGGGTTATTGACATAATCGGAAGGGTGGAACTCAATACTGGGATTGTCATGAAGGAATTCGTAAAGATTCTTTGAACCGATCGCTCCGCTGGCCACCAGTTTACCTTCGTTAAAGCCTTTCTTGCGGTTATTAATCACGCCCATGGACACCAGTTGCATAATGCTGTCGCTAAGGAATTGAGTGTGGATGCCCAAATCGTTTTTTTGGGACAGGCCGGTCAACAGACCCTGGTGAGTGGTGCCCAAGCTCATCTGCATGGTGGACCCATCTTCAATCAATTTGGCCGCATACTGGGCGATCAGGTGGGCTGCCTCAAAGTCGGGGACATGACCGATGGTCAAGAGGTCTTCTTCATGCTCGACTACGACATCAACTTCGTTAACATGAATAAAACTCCGGCCCAGGACGCGTGGCATTTTGGGATTGACCTGGGCAATCACCAGGTCGGCCGTCTGGGCCGCGGCCAGGGTCACATCCACACTTACACCCAAACTCATCCAGCCGAAATCGTCCGGCTCAGAGACCTGAATTAAGGCCACGTGAATGGGTAATTGCCGGCTCTTAAACAGGCGGGGGACAGCCGATAGATTTATCGGGGTGATGAAACGTTTGATCTGGGCCAGGCTGTGAGGTTTGGCTGAACCCAGGTAGAAGTATCGAACATTAAATCCTCCATAGGCCTCCTGGTCAGCGCCGGTCCCCATTAGTGGGACTTCCTGTCTCAAAACCCGAACGATCTCTAAGTCAGTAAAGTTAGAGGCTTGTTTGTTAAGTTCTTTGCTCAGGGCCAGAGGTTCCCCACACGAGGACCCGATAAAAATACGTTGTCCAGGTTTGATTAGCTTGATCGCATTTTCGGCGCTCCGGCGTTTGGCAACGTAGTCGTCCGGCCAATAGTCGGTGGTAGTCTTTCTATAAGAATTCATTTTAATTATCTCCTTTATTCTCAAGTAGTCCATCTGCTTCCAGGTCAGGATACCCCAGACGTAGCCCCAACCCGGCGACCAGGTATGGCCGAAGAAACGTTTTTGGAGTAGATGCCCATTGATTCCTATAGTGATGGAGATCAAGCGGGTGCCGATAACCAGGCATCGCTGTGATCCGGATGCCTATAAAAGATATCCTCCTAAGAGGCGCTATTTTATGAATTTTTAGGGCCAATTGTCAATAGAAACGGCTTCTTTTGGTTGAGATAGGAATCCCGATCGATTGATATTACTCCTGAAATGTCATTATTATTGCTCGCAAAACTGATTATTTTGATGAGGCCGATAAAAATTGAGGGACGGGGAGGGTGCCTGGAAATGTTTCATAATTTCTAAAATTTTGATAGGTTACAGCAAAATTAAAATATCCGGGCGAGAAACGGTGGCATCTTTGTTCGTTGGTGAAATGTTCCGGCTACACCCTGGTGACCCCGGTGCGTCGAGGAATGGTCGGCAAAACTATCGATGCGGGCCTCCGAGCATCTATAATTTCTTGACAAACTCAAAATATCAAGGTACTTTCACGCCAAGCGGTCGCGCCCTTGATTGGAAACTCTTTATATCTTTAGTCGCAGGAGGACAATTCCAATGACTTTCACCAAAGCCCACATGATTGACAGACTGAACGAACGCATAGACATCCCCAGAAAAAGATGCGCAGAGTTGATTGAATCCATGTTTGAGATACTAAAGAACACCTTGGAAGGCAGTGAAGACGTACTCATTAGTGGATTTGGCAAGTTTTGCGTCAAACACAAACGAGAACGCATGGGAAGGAATCCGGAAACGGGAGAGTCTCTCTTGCTGCCGGCAAGAAAAGTAGTTACTTTTAGTTACTCCTGGGCATTAAGAGAGAAGATGAACCAGGGAGAGTAAGGTCGCTGAAACAGCGAATCCGTCACCTCCGGTTCCATTCAGGGTATAATTTGACCGCATGATATTAGCCGGATGTGGTGGCAGTGACGTTTGGTGTTGTCCCGTTCAGATTAGTTTTGGCTCGGCAGTGCCGGCAACAGCCCAGTGATCTATTAGGATGCCGTCTGGGCCGGCTAACTCCTTAACACTCTCTTCCGCGTCTTCTGATTTTATCTATGTGATCAATAATGATCGAGGTTAAGCAAGGGCATTTACGAACCAGTTTTGTCTATTGTGCCGTTAGTCGCGTGTCCCAGCATATGGTGGTGGAGCCGGGGAGGTCCGAATCAAATGACGACTATTGCCGTGGCCCTGAAGGAAACGGCAGAAACGTTTCCGGAAAATGACGCGGTGGTCCATTATCAAAGACGGGTTCGGTGGCGCTATGCCGCATTTTTCGGGTTGGTCCAGCAAGCTGCCCTGGGGTTACAGCAGCATGGTATCGGCCGGGGGGCCCACGTCGGCATTTGGGGCCACAACTGCCCGGAATGGTTGGTTAGCCAATATGCCCTAAGCCTCTTAGGCGCGGTCTGGATCCCGATTGATCCGGGCTGTCGGGCCAATGCCCTGGCATATGTGATTGAGCATTCCGACGCCGGCGCCCTGATCATGCCGGATGAATTTCGGCCGGTGCTTAGTGCGGCGCGGAATCACCCCAAAGGCGCCGATGGCCTTCGGTCCCTGTCAAAAATATTTGTCTGGACGGAGGGACAGGCGCAACCGGGAGAAGTTGCCTGGTCTGAAGTGATCCAGGGAGGGCAGCGGGTGGACCAGGGCTGGGTCGAAGACCTGATCGGCCGGATGTCTCCAGATGATGTGGCCGGCATCATGTATACTTCGGGCACCACCGGCCATCCTAAAGGTGTGATGCTCAGCCACCGGACGTTGATCGAAAGGTCAATTGCGGCCACAACTCGCCAAAGAATTACGCCCAGAGACCGGCTGGCTTTATTTTTTCCATTGTATCATATGGTTGGAAATACATGTATTTCTCTTTCCGGCATGATCCAAGGAGCTTCGCTGGTCATCCCTTCGGATACTTTTGATCCACACCTAATTTTGTCGGCATTGGCCGCCGAAAAATGTACGGCCATTTATGCTGCACCCAGTATGATCACGGCCCTGATGAATGAACAAGACTTCACCGGCTACGATTTGAGCGCCCTCAGAACCGGGGTTATTGGAGGAGCGCCCTGTCCCTTGGAACTGATGAAGAAGATCGTCAATGACCTGGGGGTGACGGAGATTACTTTGGGTTATGGGTTGACTGAAGCTTCTTCCTGGATAGCCATGACCCATCCCAGTGATCCTCTGGAACTGCGTGTGGCCACCGTGGGAACGCCTTTACCGGGATGCGAAATCAAAGCCGTAGATCCCGTTACCGATCAGGAAGTACCGCGGAACATCCCTGGTGAAATCTGTACCCGGGGGAGCGTTATGTTGGGCTACTATAAGTCGCCTCGGTTGACGGCCCAAGTGGTCGACCAGGCCGGCTGGTATCACACCGGGGATATGGGAGTCATAGATGACCAGGGCTATATCAGGATTACCGGCCGCATCAAAGACGTGGTGGTGAAGAACGGCCGGGCGATTTATCCCACCGAGATGGAGAATGTGTTATACCGGTTACCCCAGGTGGCCGAAGCCCAAGTCTTTGGAGTCCCTCATCCCGTCCGGGGGATGCTCCTATCCGTCTGGATTAAGCCGAAACCGGGAAATGTGATAACGATAGAAGGCACGTTGAATTTTCTTCGATCTGAGTTGGGGGAAGAGCATATTCCTGATCTGGTCAAGGTCGTGACTTTTTTTCCGACCACCCGGTCGGGTAAAATTCAAAAATTCAGGATGATTGAGATGACCCTGGCGGAGCTTCAAGAGTGAAGCCGGAGTTACCCGGTTCGGCCGGACAGCAGATTGTCCAGCAAGACCCTTAGATCGGCCAAACTCGCCACCGTAAAATTAGGTGGCTGGTCCTCAGATCGCATGGACGAAGGGCGTCCATTGGTCACCAACACGGTGACGGCCCCGGCCTTTTGTCCGGCCAGGATGTCAAAGCGGTAATCCCCCACCATCATGATTTCAGTTGAAGGCACCTGCAGCAACCGGGCAGCCGCCAGCACCCCGGCCGGGTCCGGCTTGGGGGCGACGTCGTCTCGAGTCAGGATGAAGGCGGCCTGATCCCTGGTTGAGGGATGGAACTTAGTAAAGGCTACATTCAAAGAGGGTCTTCCATTGCGCGTCAGGATGCCCCAGGGTAGTCCCCGGCTATGGACCCAGGTCAGCAAATCAGCCACGCCGTCATTAGGCGAGGACCTTTCGGCCGCCTCCATCTCGAACCTCTCGACTGTAGCCAGGGCCTGAGGCAGACGTTCCGGCCCCAAGGTGTCCAGAAACTCCAAGATAGCCACTTCCGGGGGGCAGGATAACGCCCGTTTGATCCCGGCAAAGTCAATAGATCCTGGCCTGGTCAAGGTCCCGTCAAAATCAAAAACCAATCCTTTGATAACCATAAGGTTGTGTCACCATTAATGCTGGGTGGTCGGGCGGTGTTTCCATGAATTCTCCGAATGTAATTAATACAACTGATCTGCTTCAACTGCAAGCCCGATTCGTCGGCGCCGCCTTGGGGACGTTTGCCGGCGATGCCCTGGGAATGCCGATGGAGGGTTGGCCCCTAAAACGGATCAAGGAACATTTTGGTTGGGTTACCGATCTTCAGCCAGGGCGTCTCCCGGCCGGGCATTACACTGATGACACGGAGATGATGATTGGACTGTGGGAGACCCTGGTGAGTTGCGGAGACCTGGACCCGGCCGCTGCGGCAGCGAACTTCTTGGGGAATTACCATCCGGAACGGGGTTATGGCGGCCGGATTCAGGGGGTGATGGATCGCCTGGCCCAGGGGGCTGACTGGCAAGATGTGGGCACCGACAGTTTCGGCAATGGTAGCGCCATGCGGGTTGCGCCGGTGGGTTGCTTCTTTTTCCGTGACTTAGGCCTGGTCAGACGAAAAGCTTTGTTATCATCTGAGATTACTCATAAACATCCCCAAGCGAGAGCCGGAGCGGTAGCAGCCGCGGTAGCCACAGCTCTGGCCTTGGAGGCCGGAATGTCGGGTCGAGCAAAAAATCCCGAGGCGTTTTTGTCTGTTATCTTAGCTTCTTGCAAAACTAATCTGCGAGATATAAAATTGATATAGTGGTCCCCACTCTTAGTTATTACGGTAACAATTATAACAAAAGGTGTATCTAAATTAACAGTATCGCCTTATCCATAGTTAAG
>JADFYC010000263.1:0-4956 GCA_015233295.1 Deltaproteobacteria bacterium
AAACCGGAACGCATGTCCGAATTACCGCCGGAGAGACGGCAAAAACTAATGACCAGATCCATGTCGGACATATCCGCCATATATGATCAAGTTGTCGGCATCGTTAGAGACATAGAAAAAAACGGGGATGCGGTCATCCTTAAACATTATAGCAAGCATAAATCCAACATCACCCCGGCTGATCTGGTAGTCAGTCCAGATGAGGTGGCCGCAGCCTATCGAGACCTGGATCCGGCCGTGGTCGAAGCTCTCAAGAAAGCCAAAGAAAACATCGTTCGCTTCCATCGCGCCCAATTACCCCAAGAAATGTGGTCCATTGAAATCGCCCCCGGTATCCTGGCCGGACGGATGGCCCGTCCAATGGATTCAGCCGGCTGTTATGTGCCTGGAGGCCGCGCCTTTTACCCGTCAAGTGTCTTGATGACTATTCTCCCGGCCAAGGTCGCCGGCGTCAAACGCGTCATCGCCTGTACCCCACCCGGGCCCGGCATGACGGCCGGCGCGGCAACCATTGTCGCGGCGGACCTGGCTGAGGCCGACATGATCTTAAAAATCGGCGGGCCCTGGGCCATCGCGGCCATGGCCTTTGGTACGGGGACAGTGCCCAAAGTGGACAAGATTGTCGGTCCCGGCAACATCTATGTCACTGCGGCCAAGATGGCCGTATTCGGTCATGTGGACATTGATTCTCCGGCCGGCCCCAGCGAAAGCTTGATCATCGCCGATGCCGCGACTAATCCTCAGTTTGCGGCCATAGACTTTCTATCTCAGGTGGAACACGACCCCGACGCGGCCGCCATTCTGGTCACCGACTCCCTTAAAATTGCCCAGCAGGTGTGCGACATCATCAATGGAGAATTGCCCCGGTTGCCTCGGCGGGAGATTATCGAACGGGCCATTGAAGTCAATTCAGCCGTCCTGGTCACTACTTCTTTGGCCGAGTCTGTTGACGTCTCAAATGAATACGCGCCCGAGCATCTCCAGATAATGACCGCTGATCCCTTCACCGTTTTGCCGCGCATCAAGCACGCCGGTTCTATTTTCTTAGGTGAAAACGCTCCGGTGCCGGTAGGCGACTATGCCTCGGGAACGAACCATGTCCTGCCCACCGGTCAATGCGCCAAAATGTTTAGCGGCCTGTCTGTGGACGATTTCATCAAGACGCCGACTTTCCAATACTTATCTAAAGACGGTCTGAGGAGTTTGAAAGACACAGTCATCACTCTGGCCGAGGCTGAGGGCCTACCCATCCATGCCCGGACCATTAGGGAGAGATTTTAACTAGTTGATGTTGATCGAAAATAAAAATAAGCCCGCCTGGAGGCCCGGTGATTTTCTCGGATGGCAATCGAGGGAGGAGGGTTGACACTTCAGGCAGGGCCTGAACCACCTGATCCGGCAGCCGACTATTTCTTGAGGCACTGACTTGAAATAGGAATGTAAGCCAGATACGCCTGATCGGAGGTTAAGGTCCCTGATGCCGTCAGCCCGCCGGGATAATTATTCCGAACCAAGTCAAGGTTGAGTTTGTACCTCCCCATAAAAACAAAGACGGGATAACCCTTAGCCGGGTCAATACTTGTGTCGTGTCCACCTCGACCGAACTCCACCGACCTATCTTCAGCAGATATCTTAGGGGCAAGGAACTGCCTGGTCTCATAATCGACCGACCATCGATTGGAATAAAATAGAAAATGGAAGCCGGGGGGGAACTTGGTCATATAGCTACACGCTTCCGTCAATTCCTGGCAAAAGACCCATTTCTGCACAGGTGCATGGGCAAATTTTATAAAATAATTTTGAAGGGAACGCCCTGCCATCAGGCTGATGATCACGACCAACCCGCCGGTGATTATCCATCGTACAGCTTTTCTCTGTGTCCTGACCAAAGCCGACACTTCAGCCGCCCCTAGCGCGGCCAACATGGCCAAAAAAGGGACCAAAGCCAAAGTGCGACGATATTGACCGTCCATCGAAGCCACCGCGGCCACCGGCACGATCAACACCAAGATTATCCCCAGATAGACGACGGGCGGTCGGTGACGCCTGATGCTCTTCAACATCCCCACCGCGGCCAATAAAATTATCACCGGAGAGACCATGGGCGTGACCCCGGCCGCGTCCACAAAATCAACTTCGGGGCGCCAGGTAAGCCGGCCCCAGAAGCTCGCGTATCTGCTCAATAGAAAATAAGCCTTCTTGATCGGAGAATCAATCCGGCGCCAGGAGTCACTGTCAAGGACAGACACTTTCTTGAAATGACCAAAATATCCGCTGTTCTTGTCCCCCGCAAAACGAATCATGGGGATGTTAGCCAAAATAAAAGCCAGACAGAACACTGACATACAGAACCATTTACGGCGACCGGTGATGGTTCGGCTAAAAAGACAGTAGCCGCTAATAAAAACAAATACAGATATACTCACCACTATGTAGGCATTATAGATGTAAATACCGAGACCGGTAGCCGCCCCGGCCAGAGCCCACCAGACCCAATTGGGACGTTCTACGGCCTTTGTGATAGCCGCCGCGGCCGATAAGACGAAGCAGGGCCAGGTCCCCACGGGAAACCCAATCCTGGAGAAATGAAGATGCCACTCCATGACGGTCAGAAACCCGGCGCTGAGCAAGGCCACACCGGGACCCAGGTCCTTTCTCAGCAAACAAAATAGAAGGGGGATGGTCAATGTTCCGGCCAGGGCCGGGACTAGTCTGACGGCCAAAATAGTCGGACCAAGCGCCCATTCAGCCAAGGCAAACAAATACAACGGGCCGGTCGGCTGGCCATGAGCCGGCCAGGAATAGGGTCCAATGTATCCCTCGCGGAGAATCCGCAACCCTTCCAGGCCGGCCACTCCTTCGTCGCCGTGCAGACCCGAGGGTAAATCAGTCAATTGGTAAGTTCTGAGGAATAAGGCGCAGAGAGTCATCAGGCCGACGCCGATCAGCCATCTGCGCCGGAACAACAACACCATGAATTGATTCAAACCGGGGGACAAAGACATCATCGTGGGAAGCCCTACTTCAGGCAATAACGGGAAGGGAATGATCAAACTATAGTCATCTCTCGGCTGGGTTTAGAAGAGGCAGGATGGCGGCCTAAGCTGTCATCTAAGCTATCAACGGCCGGCTTTCAGCAAAAATAAGAAGTTTATACTTGCCGTCCGCCTTACCGTCGGTAGCGTCGAGACCGTTAATTAAAAGTCATTATTGCATTTACCGTGTTCTGAAACCTGTCGCGCTCAACCCTTATGTCTGGCCGCCATTAAGGAAGAGCGGGTTAGTCAGCGACCTTGGTTTCCAGGGCTCGGGCAATTTTCTTCTTTAATTCCGTCAGATCAAATGATTTAATGACATAAAAGTCGGCCGAAATAGACTTAATATCTTCTTTGAATGTATCATAGGCCGTGCATAAGATTACCGGCAAGTCATAAAACTTGTTTCTAATCTGCTGCAGCAAATCCAGGCCGTCATATTCAGCCATCTTGATATCCAAAACCACCAGATCGGGCTTCTCCTGGTCTATCCTCTCCAGTAGCTTGAAACCATTATCAGCCAGAACGACCTGATAACCTTCCTCAGTCAATTCTTCCGAAAATAAAAAGCGGATATGTTCTTCATCGTCAACGACAAGGATTTTTGACATGATCATCACCCCTAAAATTCATAACTGGATGTTTCTTCAATAATGTTAAATTTAAAGATAAAGGGAGGTCCCCGAGCTGGATCTCTCGTCGGCCTTAATAATAAAATAAGCACATAAAAAGAACAGGCAAGGCCATTTCCCGAAACACTCTTCTCTTTCAGAAAAAAATACTACACCCTTCGACGAATTCAGGCAACCCATTAGGCGCCCTTTTTGGGATCTGAAGTCGGCCGAAATGAGTAAATGAGGTAGTTTCGAGTTTTTACCCCATACGGCCAAAAAAGTAAATAGCTTTTATTTCCTTTTGCGCAACCGCTGTGATATAATTAATTTTTTGAGCAAGAAACAGCTATACGCCATAGGCTCGACCTGGCCGGCGCCCTTAATCCCGGCCCGGAAAGGCGCCTGGCCGGCCCCAGGATAGCTTAATAAACTCCTCTTTGAGCACCTCAATGTTTCGCATGCACCGGAGACTATAAATGGAAAATTTTGAAATTACAACATGTTATACCTTTGATGATCTGTTGCTCCAACCACTGCACTCAGAAGTATTACCCACCGAAGTAGATGTTTGCACCCGTTTGACCCGAAATATCTCCTTAAATATCCCTCTGGTCAGCGCGGCCATGGATACCGTCACCGAAGCCGAAACAGCCATCACCATGGCTCGTCAAGGCGGTGTGGGCGTCATTCATAAGAACATGCCCATTGCAGTGCAGGCCAAAGAGCTGGAAAAGGTCAAGAAATCGGAAAGCGGCATGATTATCGATCCCGTCACCGTCGACCCGGACCAGAAAGTCAGCGACGCGCTGGAATTAATGAACACCTATCATATTTCCGGCTTGCCGGTGGTCAAAGACGGACTCCTGGTGGGCATCGTGACCAATCGAGATCTGCGTTTCGAAACCAACCTGGACCACCGCGTGGCGGACATCATGACCAAGGATAATCTGGTCACTGCCCCGCCCGGCATTGGTTTAGACGAATGCAAGGAGCTATTGCACCGCAATCGCATCGAAAAGCTGTTAGTCGTTGACGAACATGGCCGATTGAAAGGATTGATCACCATCAAAGACATTGTCAAGCTAAAGGAATATCCTCATGCTTGTAAAGATGGGTACGGTCGGTTGCGAGGCGCCGCGGCCGTGGGTGTCGGGGGTGATCAAACAGAACGAGTCGAAGCCCTGGTCAAGGCCGAAGCGGATGCCATCTTTATTGACGCCGCCCACGGCCATTCCAAAGGGGTGATAGATTCCGTCAAGACCATCAAAAAGCTGTTTCCCGAGATAGACCTCGTGGCCGGAAACGTA
>JADFYC010000263.1:5093-5503 GCA_015233295.1 Deltaproteobacteria bacterium
AAGGTGTCCAGGAAGTACAATGTCCCCTTGATCGCCGACGGTGGCATCAAATACTCCGGAGACATAACCAAAGCCCTGGCTGGCGGAGCCGCATCGATCATGATCGGCAGTCTGTTTGCCGGCGCCGATGAAAGTCCGGGTGAGACAATCCTGTTTCAGGGCCGAAGTTACAAAGTCTATCGAGGGATGGGCTCAATTGAGGCCATGGAGGCGGGAAGCAAAGACCGTTATGGCATGGGCAAGGTGAGAGACAAAACCAAACTTGTCCCGGAGGGCATTGTGGGGCGGGTTCCAACACGCGGTCCACTGTCAGAGATGGTCTACCAGTTGGTCGGTGGGGTGAAATCCGGAATGGGTTACCTTGGTTGCTCCAATCTGACCGAACTCCAGGCCAGAGCCAGGTTTATCCG
>JADFYC010000264.1 GCA_015233295.1 Deltaproteobacteria bacterium
TGATCGATCTGGCGACCAGAGCCGCGGCCATGTCCTGGCCGGGGACTGTTCGGCAGGTTTAAACGCCTGGGCCGGGAGCGTCATGGTCCCGAAACCAGTTCTTTTTCTTCTTGTCGGTCAAATCACCCATAGGTCCGGGATAAATCCGGCGGTCTTCCACGGCGGTCGGTGTAGTCACGGGCGGCCATTTTTCCGGTTGTGGGTCAGGCCCTTCTTGGGTCACCGGCGAGGGAGCCCGGTCAATCATGACCGGATGGTGGTGAAAATCGGAACCCGGCGCCGGAGTGGTGAATTCCAACGGAATCCCATTTGGGTCAAAAGAATAGAGGGAATGGATGAAGCCATGATCGACCACTTCCGAAACCCAGAACCCTGCCGTTTCCAACTGGTCTTTGAGCTCCCATAGATCGTCATCTTGGGCCACTTCCAGGGCTAGGTGATCAAAGATGAAAGGCCCGGCCACGGGGTAGCCATGGTCTTTTTCCGGGACAGCCTCGACTTTCGGCCATTCAAAGAAGACAACCATAGAGTTATCTGATATTTCAAAAAGATATTGCCGGTATCCCGGCTTGCCCCATCCGGCCACCAACCGCATTCCCAACAGGTCTCTCCAGAACCTAATAGTTCGATCCATATCTCCCGTGGCCAGAGCCAGATGATTAACTCCGACAAATTTTGCCATCAAACATCCTTTTCCAATAGTTAATGATAGTTGTCTAATTATGGTGTTTTTTTGAAGAGGTTGACTGCAGAGGACGCTCAGATGGAAATGTATCCGTAGATTTCGCAGATGGAAAAGACCCACAAACCTATTCCGGCCCTAATCTACGCAAAACGGTGCAATCTACCGGATTGAATCATGGCCATTGATGATAATCGTTCAGCATACTCGTCGAACTCAAGTTAATCTACTATCAAACCTGGGCGGAGTCAATTGATATCGAAATATGCCGGATGCGAACCGGATTAACTGAGGTAGGAAATAAATTGGTCGGATAAGGGTAACAACTTATTGTTATCGTATGTTTTTTTAGATTAAAAAGGCTAACATGACAGGTCGCTTTGAAATGGGTTCATTTTTCTTGACCCCTAGCCCATTATTTGGTAACTTCTAACGTTTAAATCATATTAATCATTGCTGCGGTAAAGACCACGCCTGACACCTTTGACTTTTATGCTTTTTTATTGGTTTCGGCCGGCGAGGCGTTCCGGGACACCGCCCCGGATATTTTAGGTATTCCAGTCCATCCCGTTTCCGGTCAGGTGCCCAAGGCAGTCCGGAAGCGGTCGAACCACAAGTTTTTTATGGGTATCAACATCGTTAGGAGGAAAAAATGCTTATTCCAAATGGAGAGCAGTTGCTGGTCATCCTGGTCATCGTCCTGATCGTTTTCGGGGGGAAGAAGATTCCTGAATTGATGGGCGGCTTGGGAAAAGGAATCAAAAGTTTTAAGAAGGGGTTGAACGCGACGGATGACGAGTTGGAGCCGAAGCCGGAGCACCCGGAAAAGCTGGAGCAAAAGCAGGATAAGCCGCAATAAAGGATTATTCCTCCTTGTTTTAAGGATGTCCAGGCCAAATCCAATTGACCTGCTGATGAACTAGAACATTGTCCGCCTGACTTGACCAGTCGGAAACGCCCACCAGCGACTTCAGCCTTTTGGCGGGGGGTAAACAGCAATGTTAGGTATCACTGAATTAATTCTCATTTTCATCGTGGCGCTCATCTTTCTCGGTCCGGATAAACTTCCGGAACTGGCTAAGACTTTGGCTAAAGGGATCCTGGAATTTAAGAAGACCGTGAATAATTTTAAGGACAATCTGGATATTGATGAAGATCTCAAGAACGATATCAAAGAAGTGAAGCAAGCCCTTACACAACCTATGGCGACCATTGGGGCCGGATTGGCCGGCGCTGCCAGCCTGGATGCGATGAATAAAACATATGGGTTGACGCCAGCGGTGCCTCTATCCACCGAGAATCAAGAGGGGCGGGGCAACTCTGAACTTCCGCCGGTTAATTGGGACAGGGTGGATCAGGCGTATCCGGTGACTGACTCGGCCTGGCCGGGCATCGACCAATTGTCACCATCCCTCTCGCCGGAAGAGTTAAGTTATGCGACCTTGAAAGGGGAGAATGCGGCCGGAAGCCAGACGCAGACACTTTCGCCGAGGTTTTACAGACGTCCCAAATCGGCCCGGGGGTTAGTCGGTCTGCAGGGATTAAAGATAGGAAAAGTACATGGCCGAAGAAGGTAAGATGCCCTTTACCAGTCACCTGGAGGAACTCCGGAGCCGTCTGATAAAATGTTTTCTGGCCATTGGTGTAGGATTTTTTGGTTCCTACCATTTCCACGAAAAGATTTTTAACATTTTGATGATGCCGCTGCTCATTTCTATGCCGAAGGGACAAGACAAGCTGATCTTTACCGGGTTGGCAGAGGCTTTCATCACCTATCTCAAGGTTTCGTTCATCGCCGGTCTGTTTTTGGCCTCCCCGGTGATTTTTTACCAATTCTGGAAATTCGTCACCCCAGGGTTATATAAAAACGAAAAAAAATACATCGTCGGCTTTGTCATCTTTTCCTCTATTTTCTTTGTCGGCGGCGCCTCGTTCGGGTACTTCATCGTCTTTCCTTATGCCTTCAAGTACCTGATGAGCTTTGCCAACCAGAATATCCAGGCCTTGCCCTCGATCAAGGAATACCTGTCCTTCTCCATGAAACTGCTGGTCTCCTTCGGTGCTGTGTTTGAACTCCCTCTGGTGGCTTTTTTCCTGGCTAAAGTGGGCCTCCTAACGGATCAATTTCTCCGGGATAAACGGAAGTACGCCATTGTCATCGCCTTTATCATCGCGGCTATCCTGACCCCACCCGACGTCGTCTCACAGTGCATGATGGCCGTTCCCATCCTGATTCTTTATGAGATTAGTGTCATTGTGGTAAAGGTAGTCTGCCGGAACAAAAAACGTCAAGCAGATTCCGATCTGGCGGCGGCAGACGAGGAAGAAAAAGTGGTTGAGGTACCGTGAGAGTTACCCGTTAACTCTGAAAAAAAGCAAACCGCAGAGGACGCGAAGCAAAAGAGAGGACGCTGAGACTTTAGGATTCAGGTTGCGTAGTTCTGTCCGGTAGATGACATACGACGCATAACCTGAGACCCTAAAGAAACCCCTGCGTTCTTTCCTTTCCTTCGCGTCCTCTGCGGTTTGCTTTTTGAATAATGGGTTAAGCGATCTCTTTTTTGGTGACCGCCTCTTTCTTGATCCGGTTGACGGTATCAACCAGGGCTGGAAAGACGTTGTCCCGGAGGTCGCCGGCTACCACAACCATCAGGATGTCGTCACCTACCTTCAACTTCCCATGAGCCATATCCACCAATACAGCTTCGATCCCGGGCCGGCCTTCTATATCTTCAATGATGGCATCTTTAATCTTTCTGATCCACGCTAATGATTTCCAGCCCCGTCACTTTGCTGCCATCGCGGGAAGTTCCCCGGACCACGCCGTTGTGGGTCACGATCATGCCGACCCAATCAAAATCAATCTGGCTCTTCACCTGGTTTATCATTTGGTTCAAATCCATTTGAGCATCTCCATATATGTATTTGGTTTGGTTGCGAGTTAATTTTTGACATTCTCAGGGATTGGCCCAAAAATCTCTGTCTCATGATTCAATATATTAATATAATTATAATTAAGTGTTTAACAAGGCAAATAAAAGGGAAAATCTAATCTCGGATCTTATCCCGGACTTGAAGCAAAGTCTTAGCCATGGCGCCGGCTCCTTGATTGACCGCCCGAATGATTCCATAGACGCTAACGATCGTCCTCTTTTGAACCTCCTGGACACACCTGGAGACAGGCGCGACGACACCAATCTTATTTAATATTGTAAACGGACCATTGGCAATGGAAGTATGCACTTCTTCAATAGAAGCGGTTCCCTTGTCAACCACCGTCTGAATCAACTCGACCAATCCGAGCAACTTTCTCATAAATTTGCCTTTTGGTAATGGGATGAGCCTGAAGACGACGCCTCCTGGCACCACGACTTGATCTGTTGATAGACTCCAGGGGAACGAGTAAGTTTAAGATGCCCGACTTGGGGAAATTCCCTATGATGTCCTGGAATAAAAGGGATATCATGTCTATCCTGGCTTGATTGACCGGTCGCACTTGGTTGCCTGACCAGGCCGTCCCCAAACCATTGCGTTACCGGATGACGCGGGTCTTTGGTCAGAGTGCCGGTAATGACATAATGCGATGCCCCTGCCAACAGGGGGATAGTCTTCTTATTGTTCTTCAGAAGAGCATCGGGGTCTTGCCGGATCCAATCTTCGTCCCGCAAATAACCAAAACGCAAATCCTTAATGCCGGAACTCCTCAGATCAAGGATGTCTCCGCTCAGTTTCGTATAGGGGCGAGGCACCGCTTTTAATATCCAGGACACCACATTGACAAATTTTTCTAAAGGAGCTCCTAAATGAGGGGCACCCAGAAAAAAAACTCTCCTGACTTTGTTAACCCAGTCGGTTTGATCTTCTGTCCCGTAATCACAGGCGCTGCGGGTCACCAGACCGCCCATGCTGTGGGCAATCAGGATAATTTCTTCCAGAGGCTTAGGATAGGCCCTTAACAAATCGCTCAGCACGGTTGAAAACAATTTCCCGTTTTCAGAAACGTGCCGCCCGGTGTTGTAACGCAAGTAGAAAGGGGTATAGCCCAAATCGCGTTGCAGCAAGGAACCGTATGTTGTTTCGCCATCATCCGCATAATTCCAGATCGTTTCATCACAGGCCAGGCCATGGACCAAAATGCAAGCCTTAGAGGTAATATTCGGATGGGATATGTTCAGGCATTCCGGCGTCAAGTCCAATGGTTCGTTCTGGAAATAGAGCTGCATTGAATACGCCAGTTCATTCTGCTGATCATGCAGATAGTCACCGATTATCCCGTTCAAAATACAAACACCCGTCTTCGCGGTTCTTTTGATGGCGGTGGAGACCTGATCCAACCGACCCGGCCATGAGATATCGTTTTTTCCTGTCTCGTTTTGGACTAACATTTTCCCCTAGGCCCGATAAGTGGTCATTTCGCTTAGCTGTTTCCTTAGTTCTTCGGAGAGGGCGTTGTTGGCCGCATCTATGGTCAGCTTCGGCATACCCCCGAATATCTGGTAGGCCCGGTTCAACGTGCGGTCATCCCAAATGGTCTGGTTATCAAGTCTGGTCAGTCTTTCAGAAGCCAGGGCCGGTTGCCAGCCGCCTAATTTGTAGGTTATCCAGCGATTGCATACTCTGGCCACCAAGGGACTCTTATTCAGGAATTTACCTTTTTCGGCCGGCGGAATGTGGCGTCTATTTTCCAATAACCAGGCCAGGGAGACCATGTCGTGAGCCACCACCGAATCCGAGGCGATAACCACGCCGTTATCAGGCTGGTACACATAACCGTAATCGGGACCAAAGGTTGTCAGA
>JADFYC010000265.1 GCA_015233295.1 Deltaproteobacteria bacterium
GAGGTAAACGCATGAAGAAACAACTAGTTATGTTTAATTTTGAAGGAGGTGGTGTGCGATGGCGGAGAATGTCCGATAGATGACTTAAAACTGTCCAACCCGGCAAATTGTAGAGCTGAAAAAGTCGTGAAAATGATTGTTTCGTTAATTTATGATATCAATAAATATCATAGCGTATAATTTTAATATAGGAGTAACAACTATGAATCAAGTCTTAAAAAAAACAAATATCAAAAAGGCAGAAATGATTGGGGTGGCTCCGGCCAAACCGAAGATGATGATAACCACCTATGATGATCAGCAGATTGAATTCGGCCGTCAGGATCATAAGGTCCGAAAGGATATCAAACAAATTATCGTCGAAAGATTTCCCGATCCACAAGAGCAGGATGGCGCAATCGAAACCATTGATATCTTGGTCGAAGACTTCCTCGCAGGCGATGAATATTTTGCCTCGGTATTCTTAAAGGTCGTTGAAGGCATGGATCTCTTTGACAAGTCAAAGGAATTACACGTTTTGCTATCTGACCTTTGCTTTGATCAACCGCACTTTCCCTGGATGCCCGAATATAGCGAAGACCTATTTTTAGAATTATAATTCGGTGCGTTAATCGGATAACTGACACAACATAGGGGCTGCTCAGACTGGAGCGGCTCCTTATTATCAAAGACAGAAGACCGAAATCACCAAAAGGCCGGATAGGCCGGAAGCTGCAGAGGCGTTGGGTGAGTTAAAGGTATAGCCGTAAACCATAGAACAAGGGCTCAACCCCCGCCTGCCAGCGGGGGACGAGTCGTTCAATTGATTTTGGACTGGGTGTGGCCACCCAGAATGGAGGTTTGGTATGGAACAGATGGATTGCGTAAGTACGATTGAATTAGAGACCAATCAGGCGAACCATTTTAAATTTAGCAGTACCTCAACCACTTGTCAAGAAGTAATTGACGATAGACTAGATAAAATTTTTTGTTTTATTGGAGAGTTATGGGGTCCCAACCCGCCGGCAGGGAATCTTAGTTTTTCGTCGATCGATAAGAAAAAAACGGATAACTTGGCCGTCAATACCTTGATGTTTGTTGATGGATCACCTCTCTCAGAATCCGACGAAGCATATATTCAACAGTTGCCGGATTTCCTGCGCCGGGATTCAAATCTCTACCTGGCTCTTGGCCTCCAAAAAGAATTTCCCGGCCATGGTAAGAGAGGGTCGAGTAATGGCGTCGGGGCCATACCGGGGTTCTTTTTTGACCTGGATATTGCAGATCCTGGCCACGCAAAAGCCGAGTTACCCAAAGATGAGGCTGAGGCCCTGAGCTTTATCAATGAATTTCCCTTGAAGCCGACCATCATTATAGGGTCAGGCGGAGGCTTTCACCTGTTGTGGCTGTTTAAGAAGCCCTGGATTCTACCCACCGCGGCTAACGTACACATGGCCACCCAACTTTCCCGCCAGCAACACGCTCACCTAGTTGAACTTGGTAGACCGCATGGCTGGAATCTTGATTCTACCCCCGACCTGGTCAGAATGATCAGATTACCGGGTTCCATGAATTATAAGTACGATCCGCCCCGGCCGGTAGAAGTCATCTCGTTTGAGGAGGATCAAAGGTACACTCCCGAGGACTTTATTGCCTTATGGCCGGGTATTGACCTGACAAGCGGTTTTGATGTGCCTGTCGGATCTAAGGCTTTTGATAAGAATGCCGATTATCCCCCGGCCAGCATTGAACTAATCAAAGAAAACTGCCCCTGGATTGGAGATTGTTATGCACGGGCTGCCAGTCTTCCTGAACAGGATTGGTATTACGCCGGAGGCATTGTGGCCCGATGTTCAGTGGAGGAAGCACATAAATTTTCTCAACCACATCCGGGGTATAGTGTCGAAGAAACCAACCGGAAAATCCAACACGCCCTAACATCAGCGGGGCCTGTTCTCTGCTCGACCGTGAAGGAAAAGTTGGGGTTTCCAGGATGTGAAGGTTGTCAATTCTTGGGCAAAATTACTTCACCAATCGTATTGGGCCTACCAGACCTACTAAAAGACGACAAAGTCATCAAGAGCACCGGTAAATTCTTCGTCAGGGGCACGACTCTTTACCTTAGCCACGCCACAAAAGGAGAAACCGAGATTGCGAATTTTTTCGCCACCACAATCAAGCAAAATTTGGTGGATGACGGTGCAGTCCAGGAACTCCATTTCGTGATCAGGGCATCTAATGGTAAAGACGAAAAGGTGGCCACGATTACGGCCAAGGAATTCCAAAGAATGGAATGGGTTATCCCACGTCTCGGTATTGAGTTCATTATCTCCGACGGGAATAGAAACCGGGAGTTATGCCGAGAAGCCATCCAGAGATTCAGCGTTGGCGTCCCTACGGTTAGTGTGTTTGGACACACGGGCTGGAGAGTGGTTGATGGAAAAGCTTACTACCTATCCCATGGCGGCGGAATTGGTGAGAACGGGGTTAACCAGAAGATTAATGTTGAGTTGGGGGCATTAAATAATTTTTCCCTGTGTGGCGCTAAAGAGATCACCAAGAGAGAGACCGAGGCAGCTCTAAACGTTTTCCTAGATACCGCGCCCCTGAGGATCACTATCACGTTGTTATGTAGCGTATTCCTGGCCCTCCTGGCTGAAATCTTGAACGTCGATTTTAGCATCTTTTTAACCGGCAGGACCGGGACCAGAAAGACCGAGATTGCCGCCATTATCCAAAGTTTTTTCGGTAACTTCCACAGCCGAAATCTACCTGGCAACTGGTTTTCTACGACTAATTCTGTTGAAAAATTGGGATTTATCGTTAAAGACGCAATTCTGGTGTTAGACGACTTTTGTCCCTCAGGAGATCAGCACGCAGTCGGTAAACTACACCAAGCAGCAGACAGAGTGTTCCGTGGCCAGGCTAACAAGGCCGGTCGCGGCAGACTGAACCAAAAGGCTGAAACTAAACCGACGTATTATTCTCGGGGAATTTTTCTGGCCACGGGTGAAGATATTCCAGTGGGTGAGTCCTTGAGAGGACGCATTTTGACCCTGGGGTTAGGCCCAGGAGAAGTAAATCTGGAAGCTTTAACCCAGGCTCAACGTTTTGTCTCTGCCGGTGTCTATAAGGCCATTACGGCCATGTTGGTACAGTATTTGGCCAGGGAATATGACGACCTTAAGCAATGTTTACCAGTGCTGTATGGAACCCATCTGCAAGCCTTGGTCCAGGAAATCAAGGGGCATGGTCGGACCCCCTCTATCATTGCCATGCTGATGACGGCGTACCAGTATCTAAGAGATGTTTTAAGTTCAATGAATATCAAGGTGGACCGGCTTGTAGACCAAAAGCTCGTGGAAGAGACTCTAAAAAGCATAGGTGCGACCCAGGCCGAGATCACACACACTCAGAATCCGGTGGAAATGTTTATGACGGCGTTGCCCGAAATATTATCTAGCGGTAGGGCGCATTTAAGCACCATTAACGGCGGATATTCAAATGATATTGCCCCCCAGGCTCTCGGGTGGGAGAATGTTGGCGAGGATTTTAGACCAAAAGGAAATATGATTGGTTGGATAGACCCGTCAGAAGATGAACTGTACCTGTTGCCCCAAGCGGCATTTAGCACCGTGAAGCAGTTTACCCGTGACACCGGCAACGAGATGCCTCTCCAAGCGGGGACCCTATGGAAACGACTCCAAGAGGCGGGATTCATCAAGAAGGAATGGCGGGGCGGGGTTTATCGGAAGACGATTTCGGGAGTACGTTACCCGGTAATCTGCTTGAGGCTGTATGACACACTGAATATCCAGCCGCCCTTGTCTGTAGATAGCACCAGAGCATTTCCCAATAAGAAAATAGTTCCTATATTCCAAAGTGGTTGTGAAAGTTAACCCAGAGATAGAACCAGGCGGCGGGTCAATCGGACCTTATTGGTACGGTTGGTACCCTCCTGGTACGGAAAAATAAGCCTCGTGTACCAGACTAAGTATTTTAGATTACAGCTAGTAAATCTACTTTGGTACAATTGGTACATATCTATAACATATAAGATATATATAAATTGAGATAACCATACTGACATCAGGTATAGACGGGATATAATATATATATCTTATGGTTTCAAAAGCTGTACCAACTGTACCAATACAGCTATTTTGGTGTATATACAATGCGTTATATCGCAAAATCGTGGTCAAGCGAGGTACCGATCCTGACCAATTATGTACAATCAGATAATAAGCTGTGTTAAAATAATGCGTTATATAGAAAATAGGTCTGTACCAATTTGAATCCGACCAGGTCAAATAAGAACCACCAGACAACCGAACCCAGACTAACCGCGCCCAGGCCTACACCCAGTCTTCTTTGGTATAGTCTCACCCGGCTGGGATGGGATCAAGACCGTAGACATAACTTCAAGTAGACATAACTTCAAGGAGGTGGAGCCATCAAAAAACCGGCAACTTTAAAAGATATTGTAGCCTCCAGACTGAGCCCAACCTCTAAAGGTGGCCCTAAAGCGGTTTCCCCGATGCCGTCTGAAACGCCTGGAACCGATTCTGGAACCTTAACGAGCAATCTATACGCCAGGTTTAAAGCTCGTATAGAAACAGAACGCCCGGCCCCGGCCCCGGAACTGTACCGTCCTTGGGGTAATCTGCCTCCTGGGGTAAAATTGGTTCACGATTTTAAAGGTTTGAGTAATCTGGACCAGGACCTTAGTAAGGTTAAGTCGGTTGCTCTGGACACCACTACCGCCGAAGCCAAGTCTCGGTCTAGACTTTTGGTGCTGGTTCAGCTGGAAGGACATGGTTTGATCCACGCCATAGACGTTTCCCGATGCGGCCAGGTGCACGTTACCTTTGTCATCAAAAATCTACTGGAAAGCAGCATCGTCAAAATCGGGCATAACCTGAAACACCATCTAAAAACCTTGGTGGGGTACTTACCCGGCATCAACCTTAACTCCGTGATAGGATTATACGACACCATGATCGCTGAGCAAATTCTCCAGGCAGGGCTGGCTGACGATCCTAAGGCGTTTGAGTCAAACACCTTGCTGAAGCAATACCTGAAGATCAACTCGGCGCAGCAACCACAACGTTTAACGTCTCCTCAGGTGGAACCCGATCCTCTCGCACTAGAGCACCTGATGGCTATTCAAGAAAAGCAAATTGCCCGGCTACAAGAGACTGACCTATTAAATACGGCTGAATTGGAGTTCTCCATAATCCCGTTGGTTGCCGCTATGGAGATCAACGGCATGGGTATCGACATGTTCAGGCTTCGAGAAAAGAAGGCCGAATATGAAGCCATGGGTAAGGATGCGTTAAGCAAACTGAAGGCGATCTGGCTGGCCCATCATCTGGGTCTGGTAAATTTTAATTCGCCGCCACAAGTCCTGGATGGCCTACGTCAAATCTGGCCTGATCTGCCGAACACCAAAAAGGAAACCATGA
>JADFYC010000266.1 GCA_015233295.1 Deltaproteobacteria bacterium
AGGGCAGTCGCCTGGGGCAGCTTCTGGTGTAACCGGATGACCTCCAGGATCTGATTCCCGATGGTAAATACCGGGTTCAACGAAGTCATGGGCTCCTGAAAGATCATCGAGATGCTATTCCCCCGGATAGCTCGAATGGCTCCTCGGGGCAGAGTCAGCAGGTCACGGCCTTCAAATCGAATGCTGCCGGCGGTTATCCGGCCATTGGGTGCGGGCACCAGTTGCATGATGGACAGGGCGGTCATCGATTTCCCGCAACCACTTTCACCCACCAAACCAAGGGTCTCACCCTCGTCGATAAACAGGCTGACTCCGTCCACGGCGTGGGCCAACCCTCGCTCAGTGCGAAAACTGGTGACCAGGTTTTCTATTTCCAATAGAGCCATAAAATAATATACCGTTCAGACAAAGTGACACCACGGCAGTAACCGGTTAGTGAAGTCGATTAAAGGTATACCGCCAGATACACCCGGTCGCTGCGGCTTCATTCTTTGGTCCCGAGAAATTTATTGATACTAAGTGCCTGTCCGTGATAACCTGAACTTGATGAAAAAAGATTCGAGGTTCCCTGGGATGGATCCGGTTGACTTCATGGAAAGCAACGGCAATGTGGTCTCTCGTTTGGTCGGAGGTTAATAATAAACTAGTTTCCTTTTTTGTTCAGCACTTTTTTTTAGGAGTTATTCACGATTATTTTTAACTAGCTGTTTATATAGAGTTAATAAATACAGTAAAACGAGGTCCCGGATATCCGAAGAAGGATCGGATTTAGAAACTAACCCCAAAGAGCTATTGACCGTTGATCCACGGTTGGTCATGATAGTCCCTTACAATATGGCCAAACTCACCCCGAAAGATGTTTTGATGGCCCTATCTCATACACGAAAACGAAAGACTTTGTCGTCCAAATTTAATCCCAATCGCGTTATGTCACCCAATTGTAACTGAGCCGTTCCAATGCTGCAAAAAATAGACTATAGCGATCAGGAAGTTGAGGTCATGCTTGATGACCTGGAATCAGATCTGGTGGAAAGAAAAGAAAGCTGGACCGGCGATGTTCCTTTTGACATTCAGCCCGTACCGTCGGCTACCTTGCATGACCTAAACCGATTGCAGTTTGAACAGGAGTACCTGCCCAATGCGTTGGCCCCCGATATCCTGGCTGCCAATGACCGCAGGAACCGCGCCTGTCCGCCTGCCGCATGGTCGCCGCCGCCGAAGATCCCGTGCCCACGGTGCTCGGCCTGCTCGTGCTGGGGCATCGGCCCACAGACTTTATTCCCGGCGCATCCATCCTGTTTCTCAGAATTGATGGGGAGGAGTTGTCTGACGCCATCATCGATGCCGCGGAAATTGACGGCGCTGTAGGCCGGATGGTGAGAGTACTCGATGATAAAATGAATTCACATAACCGGGTTAGGGTGGACATTACGTCCGGAAGGATCGAAAAACGAATTTATGATTATCCCTTAATAGCCCTGCAGCAACTAACCAGAACTGCGGTCATGCATCGGACCTATGAGGGCACAAACGCCCCCCCATAGTCGCGCCTGACGCACCCGCCTCCAGGAGGAGCCGGTCTTCGGCCGCCCGGAGCTTCTCGGCCAAAATAATGGCGAAGTTACGATACACCTTGGCCGCAAAAGAGGCATTCTCGTCTTTTAGCACTTCCTGATCTACTGCAAACAACGCGGTACTACCAACGGCCCGGGCTGCGGCCATGCGGGGCGAATTATCCAGGAAGGCCATTTCTCCAAAGCAGTCACCCAGCCCTAAAGTATTCAAGGTTATCTCGCGCCCGTCCCGGACTCGAAAAATGACCACCTGGCCGTTGGCCACAATGTAGAACCTGGGTTCTCGATCTCCCTCCTGAAAAATCAGTTCACCATCTCGAAGAGTCCTGACCCGAGCGGAGGAAAGCATCTTTTTCAGGTCCTGAGAAGTGAAATCAGTCAGCAGCGGAGGTCTTTTGTTCACCAGTTGCTTAACCAGGGTAAGCGTGACCGGGCTCTTTTTCAGCAGGGATTGGTGAAGCCGTTTAAGATCGTTGAGCAGGTCATCTATTCTAGACGGTCTTTCGGACGGGTCGTTTTCCAGGCAAAAGGAAAGGGTCATGGATAGGGCATCCAGGGCGCGCTGGGCTACTACCGAGCCTTCCAGATCTATGTCCATCACGGTTCGCAGAGGCTGAGGTGTGGTATTCAGAATTATATCCCGGATCTTAGTAAATTGTCCCGGCCGGGAATTGGGATTGGGGAAAAAGGGGTGCCGTGAGGCCAGCAGCTCATAACAAACCACTGCGAACGAGAATAAGTCCGCCCGATGATCTACTTCTTTGAACAGCATTTGCTCCGGACACATATAAAAAGGAGAACCTTTGACATAGTCCGTATCTCTGGTCAAGGGTCGTTTATGGTGAATTGTCTTTGATATCCCGAAATCCACCAGCTTGGCCAGTCCGCCGGGCATGATCATGATATTGTCCGGCTTCACATCCCGATGAACGATACCCTGGCTGTGGGCGTGCTTTAGGGCCTCCCCCACCTGGATCAAGATAGACAGTTTTTCCGAAATGGGTCGTTGCGATTCGGCGTAGATGATATCTTTAAGAGAACCACCCTCCACATATTCCATAATAAAATAAGGAGCTCCCTCGGATTCTCCGGCCTCAAAGATAGTCGGCACATTAAGATGACGCAACCTGGCCATGGCCCGGCATTCCTGACGAAACTGAACCTCTTGTTCCCGAGGCAGAGTCATCATCTTCTGGTGATCTACGAATTTGATCGCGACATGACGTTCCAGCAGAGAGTCGAATCCATAATAAACCACGCCCATGCCCCCTTCGCCAATCACCTTGACATTGGCAAAGCGACTCAAGACTTTTCGACGGCCTTCATCCGAGACGTCAATATCCAAATGGGTCAGCAAGACCGTACGGTCATCATCCATCATGATACCTCTTTTGACTGATCGCCATTCCAGACCTCAATACCCCTATGACGTCCCGACCCGGCGCCTCCGCGGCCTCATCTAGTTATCACACCATCTTTGGGTTTTACTTCAGTCGGCAGGTCCTTAGATATCCACTGGCACTTGGAATACTTGTCCATAACCTGAGTCAGCCTGGCCCGGCCCAATTCTTTATTGTCGGCCCCCAAGACGGCCCCGGTGTCAGGGTCTTTGATGGCTTCTCCCGGCCGAAAGATGACTATCCGCATCTCTTCCTTGACTGCGCTCTCGGCCCCAATATTGACCAGTAATTCCTTGTCCTTGACCGTGATGACTTTCCCCTCGGTTACCGGCAGGGCCTGGGCGAACTTAAGCGATAGCCCATCGAGCAGATAACTGAGCCGCGGCTGAGATCTGTCCTGGTCGAATACGTCGGTGGCGGCCAGGATGCGGCTGGTTTCAGTATCTATCACGCGGCAAAATATTTCAATCGAATTCGGCGTCTCATTGACCACCCCGGTCATCACTGTTTCCGCTCCAATCAACCGGCCCACTTTGATGGCTTTATCTTTGTCGACCAAATCCGTTCGGCTTAACTTTTGCTCCTGAAGAATGTTCAACAGCTCCGGCCCCCGCACCACCAGGTTGAACCGTTGCTGGTTAACCAGAGAAGTGATCAGGGCATCATAGACACTGTCGGCCAACAGGTGTTGGTCTCCTTTAATCTCAAACGGCAAAACAGACATAGACATCCTGTCCCCGATTCGCTCACCCACCGGGACTTTTCGCTCTATCTGAATCTGTTCCTCAACCTGGTTGCCTTTGGTATCTTTGGCTGAGATTTTGATGTCGTTATTTCCTTTGTCCAGCTTTATGATGTGATTAAAGAAAACATTACGACCGGGATGGGAGATCAGATTCTCACCCTTCAGGAGCACCGCGGCTACTCCCGAGGGATCGGAGGCCTGCCCTTGAAGAAAAACACTCTCGATGAAGACAACGGATTTCTTGCCCAAACCTTTTATCTTTAAGGTCGGCGGAGTCTTGTCTTCGGCCTCTGCCGGACTCGCCGCGGCTAAATAGAAGACAGGAGCGTCTGTAGTGGTCATTCGGGCGTCAGCCAACAAAATTGGGGATGCCGGATACAGATGATGCCTCTTCGGCAGGCCGGCCATAGAAGGAGCAAAGGTGACGCTCACCCCCCCCACCGTCTCATTACCGGCCAGATTCTTAGCCCGCAGAGTGATCTGGTTAACTCCGGGACGGAGAGAGACGACTCGGGAAAATTTGACCGTTTGCCCGGAGCCCAGGGCCACCTCCTGGCCGCTAATGGTCAAACCGGCCACCCCGTTTGAGTCGAATACCGCACCGGCCACCGTCACCTGCGGCGTGTTCACTTTCTGCCCATCCAATGGTTCATCCACGGTAATTAGCGGCCCGCTCCGATCCACCTTAACCTTAATCGTGGTCTCGGTGGACTTGCCGACCAGGTTTTGGGCCGCCACCACAATGGTGTTATCCCCTTCTTTCAAATCCACCATGGTTTTGAACGGCAACTCCTTTTGGGCCAGCTCGTTGAACAGCATATCTTTGTTGACAATAATACAAGACACATAGGTGTCATCCCGGGCCACCCCGGCCACCTCCAACTTAAAGGCATTGGTGACCAGGTTGGCTTGGGGTGAGTTGATCGTCACCGTCGGCGCTTGAATCTTGCCTTGTTTCTCGATCATCGCCTTACGGGCCAGATTCAGAAAATACTTGGCCTTGGCCGAGTCGGCTTGGGCCAGAGACTTCTCCAACTCCGTGACAGCCAGATCAAACCGGTTGGTGTAGTAATAGGTCACCCCTAATTCCCGGTGCGGAAAGTAGTCGACAAAGTGCATCCCATAGGTCCTGGCCCGTCGCTGGTCTTGATCCCTTTGTTTTAAAGCGGCATTGAAGTCAGCCTCCGCTTCGGCATAGAACTTTCCCTCGGAGTAGGAGCCACCCCGTTCATAGAAGTTCCACCAGCGTTCCCGAAAACTGCCTTTGGTTATGCCGTATTGCTTGCCGTTTTTAACGTATTTCTGATCGACCTGGGGTCCACAGGCGAGTAGCGCCGTAAGTCCCATTAGAACGGTGTAAACAAGTATTCTAACCATTTCCCCAGTCCTTTCCTATGGATCAAACTTTCCCCGGTCCGGCGGACGGGTTAAGCTCCACTTTCATCCCGGCCTTAATCTCTTTTCCTGTTTTCACGGGCTTCGCCTGCGAAGTTTTCTCCTGCACCTGGGAGATAAGTAGCTCGCCCACCGGGTTCATGCCTGATTCATCGAACAGGTAAAAGGAAACACCTGGGGCTACCCCGGCGGCCGACCCGATGTTCAATTCCACCACTTCGCCCTTGACCGCACTAACCCGGCCTCTCACCGGATAGTGTTTGGCGACGGCTTGTTCAATCCCCTG
>JADFYC010000267.1:0-4864 GCA_015233295.1 Deltaproteobacteria bacterium
TACCCAGACCGCGAATATGCCGATGACGATGAAAAAGGCATAAATACCGATTGATTCTAGGATCGCTCCGGTTGATTTGGAAATAGGGATTATATCCATCTCGCCCAGTTTGGTCGGCAGGGCAAAAACCCGGTTAACAAAACCAGCCAAGACGGCCATGGCATAAAATCCCCGGATGGTAATTCCCTTAACCACTTTGGTCACCAAAGCTCCGATTTGGATGCCCAGCAAAGATCCCAGAAGCATGCCCATGGCCAGGGTGTAGAAAATAAACCCAAAAATGGCATATTGAGAGATGGCGGCATAACCGGCGGTGAAAATAATCTGAAAGATATCGGTGCCTACCGTGGTCATGGAGGACACACCCAAGACGTAAACAAAAATGGGGAAGGTTAGGAAACCGCCGCCGACGCCCATGATAGATGCACACAGCCCGACCAAGCCACCGCTCAAGACCAGGAACAAGGCGGAGATGCGGCGGCCACCAGGGACCAGACCTTGATCAAAAGTGATCATCGGAGGAATGTTAATAGATTGAAGTTTTTTCGGGATAGAGCCCATTTCGGCCCCTTCGTCCTTGCCGCCGTGTGCGCCCCCCCCAGTTCCGGGAGCCTTCCTGGCTTTAAGAAAGTCTAACAGAGCATAGCACCCCAGGATGCCCAGCATCAAGACGTAAATCGTGGTAATAAACGCATCACTGGCGATCGGGTTCAAATCATACAACCAGCGGTTGATGAGCCCGCCGGTGGTGGCCCCGACGATGGCCCCTAACAGAAAGATCAAGGCCAGCGGTACTGAAATATTTCCTAACTTCCGATGGATGACGCTCCCCATGATGGCCTTGGCGAAGATATGAAATAAGTCGGTCCCGACGGCCAAAATACCTTTGATGCCGGCGCTCATCAAGGCCGGGGCAATGATAAATCCACCGCCGGCGCCGATGCAGCCCGTAATTAACCCGGCCCCCAGGCCGATCAAAATAGAAGCAATAAAAATACCTACGCTAAAGAATGCCGGGCTATAAGCCTTTTTATCTCCTATCATTTTTGGGATAGCGTCACCTAATTGGTCGGCAAAAGCGATCCCCCCTAAGAGGATAGGTACAAGCAACAGCCCCAATATCAAAAGTCGCTTGCGGTCTTTCATTATGTTATTGGACATCTCCAGTTCCCACTTGGCGTGGGCTCTGGCGCCCATCATCATAAATTCTCCCCATTGTTTAAAAAAATTCATTTGTTGGTACTCCTTTGATTAGTATTGACTTTTGAAAGAAATACACTCCACTGATTAATTAGTTGACGGCTGAACAACCCAGAGTGGGAATCCCGGCTTGAATTATAACCTCCTGAATGACCTGAATCTTTGCCCAGATGCAAGATCCCCCCTGGTCTGACAACTATCGGCAGGTCATCATGATAACCTGGATTACCGTCAATTATAAGTCAGGTCCTGATCACCTCCTCTATATTTTTGATTTTCTTCTCGTGTATAGACTTCTTTTGAAAAGCATCTTGCAACTTGTAAAGTAACTCATCAATATTGATCGGCTTCATCAGGTAGTCGAACGCCCCGCTTTCCATTCCCTCTTTGGCCACCTCCAGCGAGGCATGACCGGTCAACATAATCACCTCGATCAAAGGCCATTTCTTTTTGATCTCTCCGAGCACCTGGATGCCGTCCATTCCCGGCATTCTGACATCAAGCACCACCACGTCCACGGGGTTCTGGGCCAAGGCGGCCAAGGCCTGCTCGCCGTTGTTAACGCCTGTGACATCAACATGGCGCTTTCGCATCCGCTTCAGCAGGGTGTCCAAAAACTCTACTTCGTCGTCAACAAACAATACTTTCATCCCTTCCATTTCGGCTTACCTCCACTTGCCGGGTCGGCATCCCACCCAGCTTTGCTCTATCGCCCCGGCTCCAGGCCACATTAAATTACCGTATACAAATCTTCTTAAAAACGTACGCTGTTCAATCCTTCATCCGCCCTACCTGCGAACCGGTTCCACCGGCGGCCGCTTGCCGGATTTTCTCTACCAACTCTCCCAATTCACATGGTTTAGTCAGGTAATCAACGGCCCCCAAAATCATGCCTTGCCGGGCCACATGTTCCGAACCATGACCGGCGAGCAGGATGACCGGCATCGCTGGCGCCATTTTCTTAAATATCTTTACTAATTCAAGCCCATCCACATCTTCTGTCTTCAGGTCCACGACCGCGGTGTCAAAATCTTCTTTACGGAGGACCTGAATACCCCGGCTTCCGCTGACCGTCGGGACGACGCTCATATTCCGCCGGCCAAGCCTCCGGGCCAAAACATTTAAGTAATTAATATCATTATCAATTAATAACAGCCGGATGGGCACCTGAGGATTAACCTGAAGGGAGTTCATAGGCCTATCCCTAATTGCCCTTTCGCAAAATAATTTCCAGATTCTTAGCTTCAATTATTTTTTGTTCGTGCTGGGTCTTTTTATTCTTCGCTTCCTTAATCTTGTTCATCAACAGGTCCATATCGCAGGGTTTGACCATGAAATCAAAGGCCCCTTGTTTCATCCCGTCGATGGCGCTTTCGATAGTCCCGTAGCCGGTCAACATGACCACTTCCACCGAAGGATGAAGTCTTTTTATTTCTCTTAGGGTCTCAATCCCGTCCATTCCGGGCATCTTGACCCCCAAAACGGCCACGTCCACGTCGGGGTGTTCGTCGAGTTGTTTTAAGGCTTCAGGACCGCTGAATGCAGTCAGGACGTCCAACTCTCTCTTGGTCAAACGCTTGCTCATCGTCTCTACAAAAGGAACTTCGTCATCGACCAGCAAGACCAACGTCTTGTTCATGTGACTTCCTCCCCGGGCATCCAGATAAACTATCCAAAATATGTATATGTTCCGGAAATATCAGGCTGTTCTTCCTCATCATCATCCTCTTCCCTGACCACCGGCAAATGAATATGGAATGTGGTCCCCACTCCGACCGCACTGTTGACGCTGATCCGACCGCCCATTTTTTCAATAATCCCGTAGCAGATAGACAGGCCGAGGCCAGTCCCCTTCCCCACCGGCTTGGTGGTGAAAAACGGATCAAAGATGCGCTGCAGATTCGCCTGGGGGATCCCCTGACCGGTATCGGACACGTTCAGGACAATGAAATCGTTCTCTCGCCGGGTGGTCATGGTTAAGACGCCACCTTTTTCGTTCATGGCATCAATAGCGTTATTGACAAAATTCAGCAATACCTGCTGGATCTCAGAGGGAGAAGCGGCAATCGGAGGCAGATCCGGAGCTAAATCAAGCCTAAACACGACATTCGAATACTTGGCCCGTTGCTCTGAGAAATCGGCCATCTCGTTAACCATAGAGTTCAGTTGAACTTCTTTCACGGCCGGATCTGTCCGCCGGGCAAAGCTGAGGAGTTTGTGGTTAATCTCTTTACATCGCCCCCCCTGGGTCCGAATTTGATTAACGGCCCTCTGCATTTCCGCATAATCCTCGCTCTGCTTAAACTCATCCGCCTCCAGCATGTCTTGAATCCATCCCGCCTCCTCAACCATTATCGCCACCGGATTGTTTATCTCATGGGCGATACCGGCGGCCAATTCACCTAATGAAGCCAGCTTGCCTGTTTCGATGACCTGCTCATTCATCATCTCTTTTTCACGGTCGGCCCGGGCTATCCGATTGACCATCCGCTTGGACAGAAGAAATGCCGTAACTACAATAACCAGACCACCCAACAATAAGACACCAAAGGCCAAAGTCCGGGCACGATATAAATCCGAGAAAGCGTCACCTTCATCCTGTCGATAGACCAGAAACCATTCTCCATTTTTGAGTGGCGAGATGAAATAGATCATGCGTTGATTCAAAAACTGCCGCTCGGGAGAAACGACCAGCACATCTCCGGTCTCGAAATTGTTCTGAGCCAAAATCGGAGCAACGAGACGGTCTTCTTTAGCCGGCTTTTCTTCCGTCCCAAATTTTCGTTTCCGGATAAATTCCAAAATCATATCTTTTTCGGCGCTGATATCCACCCGCGGTTTGGTTTGGAAGGCGCCGGCCTTACTAAGAATAAAAGCCATGCCTGTTTTTCCGATGCGAATATTCTCCACCAACCGGTTAAAAACGTCGAAATCAATGGTGGCTCTAAATATCCATTGCCGGCCTTGCCACTCTTTCTTAACGGCGATGACAAAATGCGGGATGCCTCTAAGACCTAAGAATACGTCGCTGATATAGTAACTACTTCGTTTGGACTCAATAAACCACTCGGCGGCCATGTAATTGGCCCTTCCCAGGTTAAACGGTCCGGCATAGGCCACCTGGATACCTTGTTCGTCCACCAGGCCTAGGTCAGCGAACGTCCCGCCGAACCCCTTCCTAAGATGGGCCAACAGTTCCTGCAGAAATTGTTCTTGGCTAAGCACCTCAGGAGTGAATGAAGAGGCCAACAAGCTGAGATCAGCTAATTTTTCCATTAGGAAACCGTCGACATGCTGTTTGTGCTTTCTGACGATTTCTTCTAAGTGAGCAATAACCTTGTTTTTGTAGGATGTATGAAATTCATACCCGGTTAGGGCCATAATCAGGGCAAGCGGGGCAAACGATACTAACATCACAATTAGAATCATTTTTCTGGTTAATGAGGAATAGTATTGTTCTTTCGTCATTGCCTGCTCATGTTGCGAGTTACTGGTTGCGAGTTGCGGTTCAATGTCATTGATTTAAGGTCACCTCACTCTTGTCCGGAGTGACATAAGGACGTTAAGATTTCTCGCTTCGCTCGAAATGACAGAAGTGCCGTACATTCAGGATAGTACCTGCTGCGTGCGTCCTCCTTTTCATTTCGAGCGAAGCGAGAAATCT
>JADFYC010000267.1:4917-5365 GCA_015233295.1 Deltaproteobacteria bacterium
CGGTTTACGAGTTGGAGGGTATGGCCGCTAGTTATTTACTCGGCTAACCGGGGGGGGTATCTCCAACTCGGAACCCGGAACCCGTAACTCACAACGTCATTACAGCACTTCTGCTTGCTCCGCCACAAAGTCGTGAGGATACCGGCGGCGCAAAGCCTGGCTGACTGTCCGCATCAATTCATCAGGATTACCACTCTTTTCGACCACTGCCGAAACCTCCCGGATAGCGGGATGACTCATCTCCTCCGTCATGAACATATGAAGAATTATAGGCAGGGAGGGATACTCTTTTCTGATTTGTTCCAACACTGTAACCCCGCCCATGTAAGGAATCTCCAAATCCAAAATGAGAAGATGAAGTGGCCGGCATCGTTGGATAAGCCGCCGTAGCTCGATAGCGTCTTTAGCTACCACCACCTGGTATCCGGCTGCGGAAAACTCACGGCGG
>JADFYC010000268.1 GCA_015233295.1 Deltaproteobacteria bacterium
GTTTTTGTGGGGACCTCGGTAATATACATGAGTGTATTATTATCAAATAATTTCTTATTTGTCAAGATATATTTTTATATATACATGAGTACAAATCGGTCACCAAATGACACTTTTGCTTGATATATTGGGGAAGTAACAAAATGGCGTCTGGAACTTCCGTTTGACATCTTCAATCTTAATCTGTCAACATCAATCGGGGTTATGTCTTCAGGTTTCTTATCTCCAAAGCCGGGTTTAATGTGAAGGAAATAACGACTCCTTTCCGTTGGTCTTGACTTTGAGTCAGGATTATGCTCTACATAGAGTTCCCATAACCGGTCAAAGGTCCACGCAGTTTTGGCAGCAAACTCTGCTTGGCGCCGCTCCTGGTTGGTGGGCTGGTCTCCTTGAATTCTCTTTCCACGCAGAAGTGCCGCCTTAGCCGGGGTCATATCATCCTGAAACTGGCGTCCAGCCTTTTCTTCGATCTGTTTCCCGGCTTTCCGATATCTAATGTAGTAAATCCGTTCGGGTTTCCCGTCGGCTCCGGTCCCATCAACATAGACCACGCCGGGATATTTTGTTTTGGTCCGTTTTAGAATAGGCATTTTGTCGCCCCTTTGGATTTTCAGGATGTTAGGAAAGTTTATTCCCCACGCTATTCCCCACACTGGAAGTATAATATCAGATAAATCTGAGGATGTCAAGGTAGACTCAACTTGCCATAAACACAAGTAATAAGTAAGTATTGGTATGTCGAGGTAAGATAATAAACATATCGTATCTCACCGCCAGAAGGAGAGATATTATGATTGAATCTGCCGCCTATGAAGCTATCAAGGAAATAGAATATAACTTGGGAAGAAGCGAGGGGGAACTGGAAGGAATTAGGAAGGGAAAATTGGAAGGTGCGTTACTAAAGTCGCGCCAAGATATTATTGAGCTCCTCAGGTTAAGGTTTGAGACTCCCTCGCATGATCTTTTGATAGCAGTTGAAGAAATCAACGACCCGGATGTATTGAATATCCTTTTCCGAAGCGCCGCTACCGCCGTCTCGTTGGATCAGTTCATCCGAAATATGGACAAGGTCGTGAAGCGATAGAAGCCTCCCGTGGCAGGTAGATGAATCGGTCTCCCGAAGCTCCCGGAATCAAAACGACGAAGCCGATCTACCGACCATCATGGCTGGCCTTTGACCTTTTGGGGATCATCGAAATTTTCTTGACTTTTTGGTGTGTTCTGCTAATTTAAAGGCATCCGATGATCGTAGTATCTTGGCTGGCCGGCCACGGCCCGAGAACTGATAAGTCCACCAGTGAAAACTTAAAGCTTAATGCCGAGCCGCGGATACTTCCGGGTTCTCTGGATTCACCAGCTTGGCATGATTCACTTAAGGAGCTTTCATGGCGACCAAAGAAGAGCAGATGTGGTTTCGTAGATTTTACGAAGGAACCATACTGATCAAGGGATGGAAGCACCGGATGAATGAAATCCTCCAGGTCATCCCTCCGGCCGACCGGGATGAAATGAAAGAATTCCTTGAAAAGCTTGGAGATAAGCTCGGCTGGGAATGGGCTAAGGACAAAAAAATAACCCGGATAGATAATGCCTTGCTTTTGAAGTGGGGTGAGGATCTGAAACGCGCCAGAAACAAAGGCCCCGCGGCCATAGTCGCTGAGGTGTATCGACTCGACGCCGAGGTGGATGACATCTTATCAAAAACCTGATGGCCGCGGCCTAACGGATCCGATCCTCAACCTGGCGGGTTAATCTCCCGTCGATTATAGGGGATGTACGCAAAAGACGTATAGTTTCTCTCAGATTAGTTGATTGTTCCATCAGAAAAACGTCTTCATTCTTTATGCTTAAATTACCAAGCATTCCGTGTGGATTCCCTTGAGCGCTGCGATGGTTTCAGCGTAATTGGAACTCCCAAACACGGCCGAACCAGCCACCAAGATGTCCGCCCCAGCCCCGATAACCGCGGCGGCCGTATCCAGGTTGACGCCTCCATCCACTTCGATATCCACATTAAGACCGCGGCTGTCAATAATCTGCCTCAGGGCGGCTATTTTCGACAGGGAAGATGAGATGAATTTCTGGCCGCCGAACCCTGGATTGACGCTCATGAGCAAGACCAAATCCACATCTTCAAGAATGTACTCCAGCATGGTCAAGGGAGTCGTGGGATTAAGGACCACGCCCGGCCGCCCCCCCCCATCCCGAATCATTTGAACTGTCCGGTGGAGATGCCGGCAAGTTTCCACATGGACGGTGATAATGTCACTACCGGCCGCCAGAAAATCATCAATAAACAATTCCGGCCGCTCTATCATTAAATGTACATCCAAAGGTAACTCAGTCACCCGGCGTACGGCTTTGACGATTAAGGGTCCGATGGTGATGTTGGGCACAAAATGGCCATCCATCACATCAATATGGATGTAATCGGCCATAGCCCGGTCCACGGCTCGAATCTCCTCACCCAACATGCTAAAATCAGCAGATAAAATAGAAGGTGCCAGTCTGGTCATTGTTCACCTATTCCTCTTAGGTTGCTTATCCAATTTTTCGACTAAACCACATCGTCCAGAGGATGGATGTCCATATCGGCAAAGAGGCCTTTAAGCGGGCCACCGTAGTAGGGCTGGATGGTGTTAAAGGAAGCGTCGCGGATGCGGTGGATGTGGCCGGGCTTGGACATGCCGTCAAAGAAAGCGCCGTTCAGTTCCAGGATGTGTTCGATCCGATGTTTAAAGGCCCTGACGAAGGCATGCCCGTTCCCTTTGAAGGACAGGTTACCCTTCTGCAATTCAGTAGATATCATGCTGAGGTCATTGAGATTGACACTATTCTGCTCCAGGTCTCGGCGGTTTCCGATAAAGCCCCAGACCAGGTGCCGCGGTGGGATATCGAGAGGTTCATCCGCGTCGATGATGGTGTGGGGCATGACAATGCTTTCTTCTCCAACCTTGATGGGGCAGTTTTCCTTTCCATTGAGAAAAGAATTGAAACCGACAAACACGTGGGAACCCAGTCGGCAATGGATGACTTTGCCGCCGTGGGCTGTAACTACATTACCATCCAGCCGAGATTTGATGATGTAACAATTTTCCTGAGCATTGGACCCCTTGCCCATGTAGGCATCCTCTAGATAGGCCCCTTGTGCGACGTAAACGTTTTCCAACACACTCGTCGTCCCTTTGGCCACAGCGTAACGACTAAAGGCGGCTGTTGCGGCGACGTCCGCGACGGGTGGCTCATATCTGGCCATTTCCAGGATCGGTTCCCAGTCTTCTTCCCGTTGTTCCACGAAATCAATGAATATACCCTTCGGAGGGCTTCCGGGCTCCAAAGAAATATAGCGATCCACCACCCCGGCCGGAAAGCGATAATCGAACTCAAAGGATTCTCCGTCTTTGATCCAGATCCGCCCTGGTTCAACCAATTGATGGGTCAGACGTCGAGCCTGGACGTAGGAAAAAGTCCCGATGACGCAGTTGCGAAAAGTAGACATATCTACGGTGCTGAACGGGGCCAGGAAACAACCTATCACGGTGGAACCATGGATATTGGCGTAGTGCATGGAAACAGTATTTTTGATCAGGAATTCGTCCGGATTCTCCGGATCATGCGAATGGCTGTGAATCAAGTTCTTAATCAAAAAGCTATCTTTGATTCGAACCACTTCATCTTCGTAAACAGGAATCTGGAATCCGATATAAGGCAGCGTCTCCCCTTGGTTTTTCAGCTCGTCTCCCCGCAAATGGCTTTTGTAGAGCACAGAGGAATGAACCGTGCATTTGCCCAATAAGGAACTCCCGGCCAGGTTGGAACTCTTAATGTAAAAATGTAATTTTTTATAGGGTGTCAAGCCGTAAAAAGCATGAAATTGAAGAAACTTATTGGCAGGTATGACGTGTCTGACATGATCTGTAATATTGTAATTTAGCTCCCGCAAGCAGACGTTAACCCGTGAGACAATACGATCTAAAAGCTGTTCCAGCATTTCCATTATCCCCCTAATCAGGACCGGCGCTCCCGTTTGGGAGCCGTATTGAGAAACTTAGACAAATCCCGCGTGCCCCGCCGGAGCTGTGGATCAACACCAAAACCACACCAGCGCATCTCCGGTTCTTTTATCATGTTATCTATCTGGGCACGATCACGGGCATACCCATGAACGGCCAGATGACAGTGACGGCCAGGGCGATAACGGCCAGGAGAATCCCACTGGCCAGCAGGCCCGTCCGGAAGAACTCCTTCGTGGTAAATTGTCTTGAATTGTAAGCAATAGCATTGGGCGCGGCCCCGGATAAAGACATGAACGGCATTCCCGCCGCGACCACGGTGATGAATAGAATAACCTCCGGTGACAAACCTAAGTACGGGGCCATGAACAGGGCCACCGGGATGGTGATGGCCATAACCGCCACGTTTACGATCAAATTAATCATAACCATGACGAGCAGGGCCAGGGCCATGATAAAAACGTACCAAACAGAGGAAGTGCATAGGACGACCAGTTGCACGGCCAGCCACTTGGCCGCACCGGTCCCCCACAAGCACAACCCCAGACTCATGGCTCCGGAAAACAATAGGATGATATTCCAGGGGATCTCCTCCAGATCGTTAATATCCAGGATGCCCGTCAAGAAAAATAGCAGCGAAGATATCAGGATAATCGCGCTCTTATCCAACTGGCGTAAGGACGGGACAACCGTTTGTATAAGCAAGAGTAAAATAACCCCGGCGATGATACACGAGGCCTGTTTTTCTTTGGGGCTTAACGGCCCCAACTCTTGGATAATTTCTTGGGCCCTCTTCTTTAACCCAGGGATGGACGGTTTTTCCGGCTTAAAAACGACCATTAGCAGCGCCCAGAGAAGAAACATCATCAACCAGCCAATGGGGAATAAATAGTAGCTGAAGTGAAAGAAATCGATATCTTTACCGACTACCTCGTGGAAAAATCCAACTGCCACGGCCCCTCTGGCCGCCCCCAGGAGAGTGATGATACTGCCGGCTCCGGCCATATAGGCCATGCCGATATACAGACCTTTCCCAAAGTTATTATTTTTGGCCCCGCCGTAAGATGAATAGATGGCCACCAGAAAAGGATAAATGGTCGCGGCCACAGCCGTCTGGGCCATGATATGGGTGAGCAGGACGGTGATCATAAAGCAACCCAGGTAAATCATTCCCGTCCGTTCCCCGACGATGGCCAGGGTCCGGTAAGCCAACCGCCTGGGTATGCCGGTTTTGGTCAAGACCGTGCCGATGATGGTTGAGGCCAAGATGAACATGACCGCGGGATGAGTGAAATCCCGGAAGGCCTCGGCAGCCGGGCGGATCAAAAATAAGACCTGAAACACCCCCAGA
>JADFYC010000269.1 GCA_015233295.1 Deltaproteobacteria bacterium
CTATGGAGGCGGGCCTGGTCCTGACCGGGACGGAAGTAAAATCCCTGCGCCTAGGCCGGGCCAATTTGTCCGACGCCTACGCCAAAATCAGGAGAGGCGAGGTATGGTTATATAATGCCAATATCAGCCCTTATCCCTTCGCTTATCACGATAACCATGATCCTTTAAGACCCCGCAAACTCCTTTTTCACAAGAGCGAGATTAAACGACTGATCGGCAAGATTGAAGAAAAAGGGTTTACTCTTATTCCGCTCAAGCTTTATTTCTCCCAATCCCATGTCAAGGCTGAGATGGCTTTAGCCAAGGGGCGGAATGTAGTGGACCGTCGCCATGAACTGAAAAAAAGAGACGCAAGTCGCGAACTTGACCGCCAGAAAAAGAATTATAGGGTCAAGACCTGAATACATTTAATCTATAATCAGGCCTGGCCGCTTGACCTTAGTCCGCCGGTGACAGTTCCGACTCAAGCTGATTATACTCTGCCCCGCACATACAGCGTTTAAAATCGTCGAAGAGTCGCATCCCGCAGACACACATCCAGACCATCTGCTTGGCCGGACAGCCCAACACCAGGGCATAGGCCGGTACGTTTTTGGTCACCACCGATCCGGCCCCGACAAAACAATACTCACCCAGGGTGTGGCCACACAAAATGGTGGCATTAGCCCCGATGGTCGCACCTCGTTTGACCAGAGTCGGCCTGATCTCGTGTTTCCTAGGGATGTGGCTCCGCGGGTTGATCACATTGGTGAAGACCATACTGGGACCGCAAAAAACGTCATCTTCTAAAACGACACCTTCATAGACCGACACGTTGTTTTGAATTTTACATCCATTACCGATGGTTACATTGGGGCCAAGGACCACGTTTTGGCCGACATTACACCGTTCCCCAATCCGGGTTCCCGTCATCAAGTAGCTGTGCCGCCAGATCTTGGTTCCCTGACCGATGACCACATCGGGGTCCACTTCAGCCGAAGGATGGACAAAATATCCCGCCTCTATCTCGGTCCATCCAGGTGGCTCCGCCTTTAACAAGATAGGGCGACCTTCCTCTAAAACCGCCTGGCAGGCATTCAAGACCTGGAGTACCCGCAGGGCTTCCCGACCGTCGGTCCGGGGAAGTTGACGGGTGGCGATGCACTCCAGAAAATGTTGGCATTCTAATCGCAATGGCTCCATTTCAGTTACCGGCACATTTTCCGCCTCAGCCCGATGGGCCACCGGCACGTTTCCCGGCCATTCGATGTGATGGGCATACAATTGCAGCTTTTCGGACCAGGGGGCCAGATCATTAAACACGGCCATTTTCTTTTGGCCCACCACGACCAGTTTTTGCTCTTTGAACGGATGCAGCCAGGAGACAAACAAGTGGGCCCGGACGCCACTGGGGAATTTAAGGGCGCTGATGGTCACGTCGGCGATTTCCGGCCGGAGATAGTTGCCCCCCTGAGCCCAGACCTGGGTGGGCATCTCACCGGTCAAACCTAAGATCAGGGAGATGTCATGGGGGGCAAAGGACCACAACACGTTTTCCTCCCGCCGCAACTTACCCAAATTCAACCGATTGGAATAGATGTATTGAATCTGACCTAGTTCGCCGGAGTCCATCAGTTCCTTGAGTTTCAATACCGCGGGATGATACCACAAAAGATGCCCGACCATGAGCACGCGATCATTCTGCCCGGCCAGGGCCATCAACTGTTCACCTTCCCGGATGGACAGGCATAATGGTTTTTCGACGTACACATCTTTGCCAGCCCTTAAACAATCAAAAACAATGGCCGCATGGGTTTCGGCCGGCGTGGCGACGACAACTCCGGCTACCTCAGGGTCATTCAATACTTCCCGCAAATCCGTCACGCCCCGGATTCCGGGGTAGGTATCGATCTGACTTTGCAGCGTGGCCGGGTTGGTATCGCAAATAGTCCGCAAGGCGCCCAGTTGGTGAAAGTTGCGCACCAGATTTAGGCCCCATTGGCCGGACCCCACAACGGCTACCTGGGCCGGGGCAGGTACTTTTGCGTAGTTCATGTCTGTTTTCTTGGCTCTCTTCATATAGATCCGATCCAATCTAGAGTGGTCCGAGACTTAATCCCAACACTTCCATTACTTCAAGGGAAGGCATAACGCAACAGAAATTCTAATTTTGGCGTTCAGAATAATCCCTTGGGTTTATGGGACACTTTATTTGCAGTCACTCCGACTGAGCGTCTTCATCTGAGTCGCTTTATCCGGTACGCTGTCTTCGGCTTTTGGGCCGGAGATGCCGGGCACGTTTCGGACCGGGTACCCTTGACAGCGCCCCAATGCTGTTGAATTAAGAGTGCGACGTCAAGATTTCTCGCTTCGCTCGAAATGACAGGGAAGTGGACCATCTGGAATGACGAGGCAAATTTGTCATTCCGAACGAATGTGAGGAATCTTATCACATCCGAGGATGATCAAGCCCTGCCTTAATTCAGCAGCATTGTGACAGCGCCCTCCGGTAAATTCGGATCATCTCACAATTTAGTTAACCAACGTCCGGCGCCGGCCGAGCATTTTTTTCTTGCATGATTTTTTCCCAGGCACTTCAAGCCCCAAATGGTCAGCCAGGCCGGGGCCAATTTCTTGGCCGAGATGAAACCGGTGCCCCGACCGTTCGGATATATCACGACGCACCCGATATTGGTGAAGGCTTCCGCGTCATCCTCATCGGCATAGCCGGCGCACACCCAATTCTCGACTTCTTCGCACCAAATAAAGATCTTGACCATGTTCACCTCCGCTCGGCTCTTCACCCCCTGGAGAGGCCGCAATACTTAACGATGCAATAACTATGCTTCGCAAGCAGCACCGACCGGATCATCTGACGGCTTGTATTGGTTGGATTTATTTTGAAGGAGACATGGAGGAAGGTTGACGGGGTATCAAATTTTGCCTGGGATAACTGGTCTGTGGTCAAACATAAAATGAAAACATCTTATTATTGTTAGCTATTCTACATGACCCAGATCTGGCTCTGGTTGACAAAAATCGTCATAGCTATGAGCGCCTCCCAGACCTGATACCCCTTCTTTCCAACTGGTCATGTCGGGCGAATTGGTTTCACACCGTCCGGTCGCCCTATTCCGCCCAAAAATCTTTATCGATAGCCTGCACAAAGGAATAAGGATACACCTGAGGAAAATTTGTCTCGTCCAGGCCCGTCTCTTTGGCCGCGATAAGAACCGCATCTTAATAAGCTTCGGTGATTTTTTCTTCTACCCCGGTTTGAAGGCTAGGACTGTCTTTGAGCAAGGCTAAAACCCGCCGGCGTTGTTACTTAATGGTATACTTCCAACTGGTGCAACGCAGACCAGGCAGAAACGTCCATTTTAGCAGATGCGCCAGTAATACCGCCAGGCGGCTAATCAGCGCCCGTTTTTCACTTCTGCCCATACCTTCCAACTCCTCGGCCAGATGCTCGACATCGATTTCCGAGAATCTCCCTTGCCGGATTAGCTCGGCATTATTCATTGCCCAGGCATAGAAATCTCGATCATAAGATTTAGGATTCATTCTAATCGCTCCTTAGCCAGGGTTTACCGTTGAGGCGCAGCATTTTTTCAAGTTTATTTGATTCCTTTCAGGGCGAATTCAACCAACTTTACCCCCACCGGACTGAAGAAACTGATTCCGAAGATGACCAAACCGATCAAAGTCTTCATCAGCAGGCGGATAGACTTTAGCTCACCCTTTACCTCTTCAACGTCTTTTTTTGACGTTTCCCGCTGGGTATTGATGCTTCCTTTCATTTCGCTTTCCAGGGAACCAATCATTCCCTTCATTTCGCTTTCCAGGGAGCCAACCATTCCCTTCAATTCGTTTTCCAGGGAGCCAACCATTCCCTTCAATTCGTTTTCCAGGGAGCCAATCATTCCTTTCAATTCGTTTTCCAGGGAGCCAATCATTCCTTTGAGTTCAGCATTTGAGGTGCTTATCTTGCCTTCCAGCCTACCCTCAACTCCCTCCAGCCTACCTTCAAATCGCTTCATTTCTCCTTCCAGCTTACCTTCAATGCGCTTCATTTCTCCTTTTACTTCTTCAATATCCCTCTTGGACATTTCCCGCAAGGTGTTGATACTTCCCTTAATCTCGGCAAAGTCGGCTTTTGTGGCTAATTCGCTTGATAAATTAGCCGTTACTTGATTACCAATAGACTCCAGCACCTCGATCAACGGCGTGGATTGCGGACCGAAGACCGACTCCAATGATTTGGCTTGTTGAAACGTCAGCATCACATTGCCCACCTTATCTGATCAGGGTTTATTTCTTTGACCGGCTCAAATCATTGAGTTGCACTTTGACCGGGTCCAATTGGATTCGCTTTGGCGCCGGATGTCAGAAGCCAATTTAGCCCTTATCTAAATTACCATAAATGGTATTATTCGGCAAATGAAATTAGATGTTATCCGGAATGAAGCTAGGGCAACTTCATGTGAAGTTATGAGAGAGGATTCCTGGTTGGAGTCAGTCAGCCGGCGACCCGGATCAGTCGATAACGCCGCGTGTTCAAGAGTGCTTGGGGAGGTTAACAGGCAAAATAAAAAGGGGTTAACCTTTTGGGCTAACCCCTTTGAGCTTTCTGGCGGGGACGGCGAGACTCGAACTCGTGACCTCCGACGTGACAGTTGACCTGGGTGCAGCTAACCTATTGAAATAACAAATTGTGAATTTGTGCCGCAACCGCCCTGGAAGCCACTATTTGCAACCCTATCGCAACCGTTTTCTACGTCTTGCAAAGGTAACAAGAATCTGCTATGATACCAAACTGAACATGACATAATTCCTTTTGGACGGATAGGGCGGCCACCCGACAAGGACGTTTCCCGAATGTCTTTCCGTCCATTTTTTATCGGGCGCACTACGGGGGTGCGGTATGACAAATTGGCCTACCGGCTTCGAGTTGACTAAGCTGTGGAGGAAGGAATACTTCCAACTTTATGATTTCATGCAACAGGGGCTTCAGGCTCATGATTCTGCGGGAAAATTTGTTGTCCCTTATGATTCACTCAGAGACTACACGCTGGAAGAGATTGAAGAGGGTATAAGAAGGAGTATGGCTGCTCCACTAAATTTCCCTTCAGGTATTCCCATTGGTAATAGCCTAAATAGTACATTCAGGCCAATACCAATGCCAAGGTCAGACCAGGAAGAAATTATAAAATGGCGGAGTAAGCAGTATTACGATAAGCGACTAAAACATATAGAAGAAGTCGGACCTAATTCAATTATTTTCGGCCCTATCCTCCATGCCAATCATGAGAAGGCCAATCACCAGAAAAACGAACTGCTAAATTTCATTTTCGAGCCCGAGAATGTAAAAACTTTCGCT
>JADFYC010000026.1 GCA_015233295.1 Deltaproteobacteria bacterium
AGCCCTTCAATGGCCGTGTTGATGTCCGTCGTAGTCGCCTCATCTACTTTACCTTCCATCTCTTTAAGAGATTTCTCGGTGGCATAGATTAAGGTGTCGGCTGAATTCCGGACCTCGACCAGCTCTTTTTTCTTTTTGTCCTCTTCGGCGTGTAGCTCTGCGTCCTTGATGGCGCGCTTGATTTCATCTTCGCTTAGGCCGCTAGAAGCGGTGATTTTGATTGATTGCTCTTTGCCGGTCCCCAGGTCTTTGGCCGAGACATGGACGATACCATTGGCGTCGATATCGAAAGTGACCTCAACTTGAGGCACTCCCCGAGGCGCCGGTGGAATCCCGACCAGATCAAACTTGCCCAGGGTTTTATTGTACGTAGCCATTTCCCGCTCACCTTGCAGGACATGGATGGACACGGCCGGCTGACTGTCCGCCGCGGTAGAGAATATCTGGCTCTTTTTGGTCGGGATGGTGGTATTTTTTTCAATCAGTTTGGTGAAAACCCCACCCAACGTCTCAATCCCTAGGGACAAAGGCGTTACGTCTAAGAGCAGCACGTCTTTAACGTCACCCTTCAATACCCCGGCTTGAATAGCCGCCCCAATGGCCACTACTTCGTCGGGATTAACTCCTTTGTGAGGCTCTTTCCGGAATAGTTCCTTGACCATTTGCTGGACTTTGGGCATCCGGGTCATGCCGCCGACCAGGATGACTTCATCAATATCCTCCGGAGTGAGGCCGGCATCCTTCATAGCCATCTGGCAAGGCGGCAATATTTTTTCAATCAGGTCATCCACCAGCGACTCTAATTTGGCCCGGCTCAACTTAAGATTGAGATGCTTGGGGCCAGTGGCGTCGGCAGTGATAAAAGGTAGGTTGATGTCTGTTTCCATAGAGGAGGACAGTTCCATCTTAGCCTTTTCGGCCGCCTCTTTAAGTCTCTGGAGCGCCATCTTGTCATTCCGCAGATCAATACCTTGATCCTTCCGGAATTCATCTGCCAGGAAATCGATCACCCGTTGATCAAAATCCTCGCCGCCCAGATGGGTGTCGCCGTTGGTGGATTTGACCTCGAAAACGCCGTCCCCCAACTCCAGAATGGAGATGTCGAACGTGCCGCCGCCCAGATCGAAGACGGCAATTTTTTCATCTTTTTTCTTGTCCAGCCCATAGGCTAACGACGCCGCGGTAGGTTCGTTGATAATCCGTAAGACATTCAGCCCGGCGATGCGGCCGGCGTCTTTAGTGGCTTGACGCTGACTGTCGTTAAAGTAGGCCGGAACAGTGATCACCGCGTCGGTGACTTTTTCGCCCAAGTAGTCTTCTGCCGTCTGCTTCATCTTTTGCAGAACGATAGCCGAGATCTCGGACGGGCTGTAGGCTTTGTCTTTGATTTTGATGCAGGCATCGGCGTTCGGGCCGGATACGATTTTAAAAGGACAAATTTTGACATCTCGCTGAACCTCGGCGGTCTCAAATTTTCGTCCTATCAATCTCTTAACCGCGTACACCGTGTTTTCCGGGTTGGTGATCGCCTGCCTCTTGGCAATCTGACCGACCAACCGTTCGCCGCTATCAGTGAATGCAACCATCGACGGGGTAGTTCGGACGCCTTCGGCGTTTTGTAATACCTTGGGTTCGCCTCCCTCCATGATGGCTACACATGAGTTGGTGGTTCCAAGATCGATTCCAATAATTTTGCTCATCCCATTATCCTCCTCACCTGAAGATTTCTGTGTTCATTTGAAATGTTATTTATATTATCAACCGCCATGATGATTGTGTCTCGGGTCCGAGTCGATGCTCAGTCGTCGATTGCATATTTCATTTTCCCCCAGGCTTCGTCCGGCCCCTGACGGTCAATCTCGGCGCGATAAAGTCATCCAGATTCTTGATGCGTTACCAATAGATAGTTCTTGGGTTTATTGTTTAAGATGACCAGTCCCTCAGATCAGTTTATCGGAATCCGTTTAGACACGACGACCTTAGAGGGGCGGATCAGTCGGTCGTGCAGGAGGTAGCCTCTTTCGTATTCTTTGACCACCGTATTGTCCTCTTGCGTGTTATTCATCTCTTGCGCAATGGCCTCATGGAACTGGGGATCAAACTTCTCCCCGACTGCAGAAATCGACTTTACCCCAAATTTCTCAAGCAATCCGTTGAGTTCGTTTAGAGTTAAGACTATTCCGGCCATCAAATTCTCCGGCACTCCGTCATTCCCGGCATGATCGACAGCCCGTTCCAAGTTGTCTACGATTGGTAGAAGTTTTTTGATAATCTCGCCATTCGCGAATTTGATATTTTCAACTTTGTCCCGCTCTGATCTTCTTCTAAAGTTTTCAAATTCGGCCGATACCCGTAAAAAACGGTCATAATTAGATTTCGCCTCTTCCTCTTTGACGGCCAGTTGCGTGGCCAAGTCAACCTCATCCTCCCCGGAGGGTGGTTCCGGCATAGCGGGTTCTTCGGGCACAGCCTTTTCTTTTAGTGCGACTTCGGTTCGCTCCGCTTTCTTGAAGGAAAGTTCAACTTTATCTTCTACATCTAGTAAGTCTTTCTTCGCCATATCTCATACCTTTTCAGGGTCGCCAGACTTGCCCGACCTCTGATAATCAACTGGGTTAGTAGTCTGAAAAGTAATTTAACTTATGAAGCTTATATAACCTTCGTTATATGCAGAATTTTTGAACATAAATTAAGCATAGAACGGCTGTTTGTCAAGGGGATAAGCCGGATTTATATAGCTCTTGGGTCGGCCGGGAATTGAGCCATGGTCAAGACTATACGTGACACGGTTATAATTTACGCCCCGAGAGCCCTTGTTGCCGGTTGCTTCTTACTGATTATTTGTTGAAGACAACCAGCAACCATGCCACTTTTTGCACAATTCGACCGCCGCTCAGTGAAAAAGCATTGTTATTCTGGCCCTGAGTGTGATATTTTCGGTAATATAGTCCAGCATAAAGCCGGTTTCGATAAACCCAAGTGCTGATCCCGTCTTTTTCTGTAAGGAACGGGTCGGCACTCTTAGTCTCGAATCCGGCAGTGAACATTAGCCAAGACAACAGCCGAGATAAAGTTGGTCATTTGCCCGGACCTCAGCCGCTTACGACCTCAGAGCAGTGAGGATTAGTCCGGCTAACCTGGAGCCGGTAAGACCGCTGACTAGCCGACACCAGCCGGCTACATGCGTCGGCTGGATTCAGGCCGATCCACGGCAGTGTGGAAAAGTAACGAGGAAGGGCACATGGAGAATAGTGTAGAGACGGTTCTACTGGTTGACGATGAAGAACTACTTCTTGAAATCGGTCAAGATATGCTGGATTCGTGCGGGTACAAGGTGATCGTTGCGGCTAGCGGCGAAGAAGCCCTGGATATTTACCGTAGTGAAAAGGATAACGTTAGGGTAGTCATTTTAGATCTAAACATGCCCGGCATCGGCGGAATTGCTTGCTTACAGCAGTTGCTTAGTCTCAGGCCGGACGTAAAGGTTATTATTTCGAGTGGTTATACCACACCTGACATATTGGAGGAGGTCAAAAATGCGGGCGCCGCGGGATTCGTCGGAAAGCCTTATCAGTTAGATGAAATGATTGAAAAAATTTGTGATATTTTAGGCAAACAGGGACCTCCTCCAGTATAATGGTAGGGGCGGAAAGAAGGCCTATCCGGCATCCTCAGCCGCCCGACGGTTTCGCCTGACCAGGCGGCTAATCCAGGCCAACATGTTATACATTATATATGATAGATCACTAGGGACCAAGGCAAAGAATAAAAACCAAGAAGCAAAAATGATTCTTTCCAGCCTGGCTGACTGCTATTCAAGACCCACGATCTCAAACTCCTGCAACCCACCCGGCGTCTTTACCTTTATTTCATCACCCACTTCTCGCCCAATGAGGGAACGGCCAATAGGGGAAGATATGGAGAGACGCCCTTCCTCGGGTGCTGATTCATAAGGGCCGACCAGTTTATATCGTTTTTGTTCGTTCGTCCGAAGATTTTCCACCGTCACGAAGCATCCGAAAATAGCCCGGTCAGATGGGCCGGAATTTGGTTCAATGATTTCCGAATAAGATATTCTTGTCTCTAATTCCGCGATCTTCCCCTCGATAAAGGACTGCCGCTCTTTGGCTGCTTCATACTCGGCATTTTCTGAAATGTCGCCATGAGCGCGCGCCTCACTGATGGCTATGATATTGTTGGGGCGTTCAAACTTGGTTAATCGGGTGAGTTCTTCTTGTAGCTTGATGTAACCCTCACGGGTTATAGGGACCCTTTCCATAGTTTTACCTTATTCCTCCTCAGAGTCAGGGGTGATAGATGCTGCCATTTGTCGTTTTGACTACTGCTTAACTACTGCCGGCCTGGAGCCGTCGATTCCCGAGGGCTACTTTAGAAAATATAATGACCGGACCATGGTGTGCGGGGCAGACCGGTCCGGTCATAAAGAGTTTCTTTGGCTATGATTAATGATAAAGGTCGGCGATCAACCTGCAGATCGTTGAAAGCTTACCGCTTACAATTGAAGTACTTGCCGACAGCAGGATTATTATTAAAATACCAACCATGAAAAGTCAAGCAAATTGATAACCATCTTGGCTCCTGAAAGGATTACTAATTGATTTTATAGTTCTATCATCGGCACCAGTGACTACCTCAATGATCAGATCGGGCGCTTGAAGGCTACATTATGCTTTCCCATGCAAAAAATCATTTTACGTTTTCAAGAAATTACGGTATTATAGATACGGCTATCATCAAATCTCAAATTCTGCCGATTATTGACCGCAGATGTCCTTGAGAAGACAAGAAAACCGCAGAGGTATGTCGACTTCTGCTGCTTATCCTTATTACCCAACCGGCCAGAGGTTATCATGTCAATAGAAAACAAGATGAATCATCAACCGATTATGGTGGAAATCATCCCCAAACACGATCTAAAGCCTACCCGGATATATGCCAATCACTGTGAAATCATGCACAGTCCGTTTGATTTTACCATCCGGTTTTGCGATGTCCCACCTCTTAACACCTCAGGAATCACGCCTGGGGAGAAGGTGCTCCTGGCCGCCCCCATAGTGGCGGAAATTGCCTTACCCGTGGCCCTGGTCCCCAGCTTCATCCGGGCATTGGAGGAGAACTACAACCTTTATCGGAAAAGCTCGGAAGAATCCAGCCATGTCATCATGCCGACCAAAGACGATAGCTACCATTAACCATGGGCAGATTTGAAGCGCCGCAAGAAAATGGAATAATGAGTGATTGACTGATCAGTCCCAGAGGCTATAATCACTTTGTGTTCAAAGGGAAGCAGACGGCAAAACAGCGCGGCCTGTAAAACCGCAATCTCAACGGAGGGACAACCATATGAAGCGATTGGTAATCGTTCTGGGCTGGCTGGGACTGGTGATGGCCTTTACCTCGGCTTCGGCCGAGTATCGTGGCCCCGTGATGACCATGTCCGACTATGAGCGCTGGCGCGATTATTGGGGCCGGGACATGTACATGAATTATAAGGAACACCAGAGGTATAATACGGAACATAAAGAATCCGGATACATCATGACTCAGCAGGAGTACGTCAACTGGTCCAATCAGAACCCTGGTGTTCGGATGAGTTACCGGGATTACCTGCTGTATAACTTGAACATGGTGCTCATGGAAAAGTCTCCGTGGTTAGTTATGTCCCAAAGAGATACCAAGAAGGTCGTTGATTTCTTGGCCAAACATCCTGATTTTACCCGCATGGTCCTGACCGGTCAGGACCCCATGATCGCTAACCCGAGAGTAGATGAGATATATGAATATATCAAAAGGTTAAACACTGAATAATCCGCTTTCCGGCGTTACGTCCCGGGTTGCGGATTATCAAAATGAAATGAAATCGATGGTCGTCTTCTCCGAAGGAAACCCCGGACATCTATCAAGTAACGTCTTGGTTGTGATCTCTCAACCAGAGGTCTCTAACCCGCAACATCCGGCTAATCCGATCCTTTGTAAATGAATGTAGCTAAGCCTTCAGTCTTTTTAATCTTGGCCGCCTGTTTCTCGGCGTCTTTGATATTGGGAAATCGGCCTGATCTGACGCGAAAATAATTCCCCTGCCCCGGCACGCTCACCTGATAGATATGAGCATCATATCCCTTTTTCTTTAATCGCTCCACTGCCTCTCGCGCCTGGTCATAGTCTCGGTAAGACAGCATCTGGATAGAATAATAAGTGCGGTCACCGCTGGATGTATGTCCTGACTTTTCAGCCGCAGTTCCTACCTTGGTTGCGGCCGGTTTCTCATAGGCCGGTTTCCGATCCGTTTTGTCTTTAAGGCTGGTTTCCTGGGTTCGCTTGTCCTTATTTAACCCCGCCGGTTTGGCTTTGTTATCATAAGCAGGGCTAGCCGGGGTGGTTTCGGCAGGAAGGTTGCTGTCTCGCAGCGAGGCCGCAATCCTCTTAATTTCTGAAAATTTGTCAGTATCTTTCTTTAGTTTACTCTCTTTTGGGATGGATTCGGGCTTAGGTTTCTCCGGAGCCGGTTTGGTATCTCTGAGATTTGCGGCTAACCTCATAACCTCCGAGTACCTATCAGATGTCCTTTTGGACTTATCTTCTTTTGGCTTGGATTCCGGGCCGGCTTTGGCCTGAGTTGGTTTGGCCTCACTGGTGTGGACGAAAGCCTTCTTTATCGGTGCCGGTTCAGCCGTCTTTTTGGTTGCTTCTTCCTTGGGCGCTGGGGCGGCCCCGGTGCGGTCTCTATCCGGTTGGTCCTTCTTGGCCGCAGCGGCAATGGCCTTAATCTCGGTAGCCAGATCACGCTTCTTCAACCCCAGGGCGTCTTTCACTTCAGCCTCAGGCAGGATTGTCGCTTGCTTGGGCTTGGCCAGGGTCAGTGTCTCGTAGAAAGTCAACGCTGGTTTTTGAGCCTCGGTCGGCACTTGATCTTTCGCCGTTTTTTTAGTTTGGGTATGAAGCATCTTGGCCTCCTGAACGGCCACCCGGATATAATCCACCGCCTTTAATTGCGGGATCGCTCCCTGCCCCACGAATATGCCCAATACAAATATCCACGACAAGATCACCAGGCATCCGAGAGTGGCGAAAAAAAGCCCCCAGCGGCCAAATTGGAGGCGGTAGATCTTTTCCTCTGTGATCTCCTGAGGTTCGTGCTCCTGATTTGTTTGTTTTTCAAACGACATAATGGATTATCATCACATTTCGAGTTACGGGTTTCGAGTTGCGTGTTTCGGGTTACTAGTCGATGTCATCGGCCCAAGGGGCAGGTCAATCGCAAAATCTCCTTGGAATGGCCAGGGTTGTCTATAAACGCGCAACCCGCAACACTCTGTTACATCTTATCCGGAGCTTCGACACCCAGCAAATCCAGGCCTTCTTTGACTATCAGCTTTACCGCCCCGGCCAAGACCAACCGGGCCCCGGTTAGTCCGGGATTGTCATCATCGATGAACCGGTGATGCTTATAGTAATGGTGAAAAAGTGAGGCCAGTTCGGTCAAGTAATAGACGATCCGATGAGGCTCCATGTTGATCGCGGCCGACTCCAGACAATCGGGATAAAGGGAAAGATGGCGAATGATGTCTGTTTCTTCCGGGAGCGTCAACTGCAACAGATCGGCTTCCTCAGGTTTGGGAACGGATATTTCCCGCTCCGCCGCCAGATTAAGTACGCTGACAATTCGGGCATGCACGTACTTAACGTAATAAACCAGATTTTCACTGGATTCCTTCTTAGCCACCTCCAAATCAAAATCCAACGGGGCGTCTGAGCGGCGGCTAAGAAAAATAAACCGGGCGGCATCCTTGCCCACCTCGTCCACGACCTCTTTGAGTGTCACAAATTCTCCCGACCGAGTCGACATGGAGACCTGTTTCCCCTCCCGGAGGAGATTGACCAGATAGATGAGAATGATCTTTAGCCGGTCCGGTTGATAACCCAGGGCCGCCACTGCTGCTTTCATCCGGTCCACGTAACCATGATGGTCAGCGCCCCAAATGTCCACGACCAGATCAAAGTTACGTTCAAATTTGTCCTTATGATAAGCCAGATCTGAGGCGAGATAAGTGGTGACGCCATTGGCCCGGACGACTACCCGATCCTTTTCGTCGCCAAAATGAGAGGAGTTAAACCACCAGGCTTCTTCTGATTGATATAGTAGTCCTTTTTCCTTGAACTCTTTAATCAGAATATCGACTGCTCCCTGATCATACAAGCTTCTTTCACTAAACCAATGGTCAAACTCCACCCCAAACTGGGCCAGATCATCTCTAATGCCCTCCAAAATTACCTTAGCCGCGATCTTAGCAAAGGCATCCGGAGTCTGTTCGGGCAACTCGTCGGCATAGTCGCCTCCGAAGGTGTCCAGCATATCTCTCGCTATATCGGTGATGTAATCACCCTGGTAACAATTTTCCGGGAATTCTACATCTTTTCCGACTATCGTCAAGTATCGTAGAAAGACCGACCGGCCCAGTGTGGCGATCTGATTGCCCGCGTCGTTGGTATAATACTCGGTCGAAACCTGGTAGCCGGCTTTTCTCAAAATCCTGGCCAGGGAGTCTCCGACCGCGGCGCCTCGTCCATGTCCCACATGCAAAGGCCCCGTCGGGTTGGCGCTGACAAATTCCACCAGGGCCGTCTTACCCAGTCCTAGATCCGAGCGGCCGTAATCCTTTCCCTGCCGGCCTATTTCCAACAGGCATGACCGCCAGTATCCCGGACGGACAAAAAAATTGATGAATCCCGGTCCGGCGATTTCAACTCGGTCCAGGATACCCTCTTCGTCCACCAGGTGGTCGATGATAATTTGAGCCAATTTCCGGGGGGCCATCTTCTGGGTCGAGGCCAGGGTCATGGCTACATTGGTGGAAAAATGGCCGTGTGACCTTTCCTTGGGAACGGACAACTCCACCTTTACCGGGAGTTCTTTTATTAAGTTCAGATCGCCGGCCCGCTTGACGGCCCTCTTTATCAATTCATCTAAGTGAATATTCATATTTTTTTACCGTTATTAACTGGGTCCTTAAGGTGATCGGATCTGTCCGGCGGGCTGCCTTTTAGCGCCTGGTCGTAAGCGTAATCGGCACAAAAGCGCTGGCCGCTGCCTTCAAAGGAAAACTTTTTCTTGCAGTCTCCCCGCCAGGCACAAACTGCGCACAACGTTCTTTCGTTATCCATTAGCATCCCTCACAGGTGTTTTTTTCAAGGATGATTTACCGCTTCCGGTTTGGTCGCGCCACTTTTCATTACGGGTTTAGGGGGGCGGTGACGACGCCTTCGCTTGCGGTTCTTCCCATTTCCAGAAGCTTCTCCTGTAGGGGAATTCTTAATCCCCTGGTTCGGACCCCGAGGAATTTCATGGGGAGGCTGGCAGGCCGCGGTTTTGTCTTTGGCCCCGGGCTGGTCATATTGGGCCAGGATCACCTCGACTTCTTCTTGGCTTAAGCCGCCGGCCTCGGATTGGATGCGGAAAAACTCAACAGCATCGGCCATATAGGGACGTTTAAATAGGCGGAATCGTCGCTTGGGGTTCATTCCCGCCCCGGTCTCAAAAAAGTCTTGAGCCATGATCAGATGTCTGGCCTGTTGCAGGGCTAGTTTTGGGATATTCAAGGCGGCGCCGATGGGGCTAAGGTATTCATTGACGGTCGTCTCCGGGTCACACCCAGACGGCAACGATTTTAAGAACCTGGTCACTGGGAGATAGAAAAGCGCGGCCAACAGAATATGGTCTCCGTAAGTCCGTTCGTTAACCTGGCGGCGATTGTCCATGGCCCTAAGCAAGCGCGGCAAAGGACCATCAAAACCATGTTCTGCTTTCCCAACGAAATCAACGAGGTCGGGTAAGATGATGTCAAGTGTTTGGGTTTCGGCCAACAACTTAAAGGCGCGGTCAGAATTCGGCCGTCTTAGAGTCCGAAAGATTTCTTCGAGAATCCGCGGGGCCGCGCACTTAAAGATCAATTCCCTCTGTCGGGTCATGGCTTGAAGGGCATTTTCTTCTATGGTGAAATCCATCAGGGCAGCCAGTCTGATGCCCCGCAATATCCGGATGGGGTCTTCCTGAAACCGGACATCGGGATCTCCAATGGCCCTTATGATTTTTTGCCGCAAGTCTTCCATGCCGCACACATAATCAATGATGGCAAAGTTACGGATATCGTAGTAAAGAGCATTCACCGTAAAGTCGCGGCGAAAAGCATCTTCGGCCGGTGTTCCGAAAGTGTTGTCGGATTTTATTGGTTCTTCAGCATCATGTTGACAGTATTCAGCTTTTTTACGAAAAGTGGATACTTCCACAATGCGTCCACCTTTAAAGAAAACATGAACGATTCGAAATCTTCGCCCCACCAGTCTGGAATTCCGAAATATATTTTTGATGGCCGATGGTCGAGCGTCGGTCACCACGTCAAAGTCTTTAGGTCCGATCCCCTGGAGGAGATCCCGGACCCCTCCCCCGCACAAGTAAGCAATATTTCCGGTATTTTTCAGGCGGTACAACACCTTTATGACGTCTTCAGTCATATTTTTCCGAGAGACGCAATGCTCATGTCGGGAAATGATCCTGGGCGCTACATCAGATTTGTCCATTTTGTCACCGTCCGTTGCCGTTTTCAGAGGTTTGGGGCACGAGTCGGATGCCTCTGGCTACGGGTTGCGGCAGAACGACCCGCCACGACGAAGTTATTGGGTCCTGGTGAAGTCCCCCGACTGGGTTTCACAAATTTATGGTAGATATGATCAGTTTATCATCCCGGCCGGGAAATATCAAGCACTACTAGCAGCTCAATTTCGCCTGCGGCCTTAAAAAGCACTGTATACTTCTGAAGTCGTCGCCGTAATCTCAGCGCCCAAGCCCCCAAACCATGTTCCGAGATATCCAGCCCATGTCGCCGTCTTTATGCAGAACATTTATCCAGATACCTTCTTTCCCCAATATCTTATAAGTGGCCCCGCGCCGGCAGGTGAATACCACCGGATAATCTGTCCCCGGACCCAAGCGGATATTGGCCAGATTAATCCGCACGATCACCGTCTCTGTGGTATCCACGGCGGCCTGGTGCACCCATCCCTTTTCGCCTTCAAAATCGACAACATTCACCCATTCTCCGGATCGTTTAATCAGCTTAAAGGGATAATATTGCCCAGCCAGATATAATGTTCGATGATTCTCTCCCGGCCCCGATCGAACCGGGGTCTGGTCAGCTTTGGCCGCCAAATTTTCGGCATATGCCAAAGGCGCAGCCGGGATCAGTAAAAAAACTAAATTTACTACGGCGAAAAAGCCGATTAAGGATTTAAACATGGTTCTGGTCATTTGGCGCCTGCTCACCGGGCAATCAATAATAACTGCCGGCATTTTCAGTGCTTCGCCCGATTAACGTCTTATCAAATCGTGAAGTCCAGGCTGCTATAGTGGATAGGTTAAAAGAAACGGCCCAAAAAATTTCGGCAATTCGGCTTGATTGAATCAGCCATAACTAATCCAGGACCTGGAAAAAGTCAAGCTCTGGTTATCGCGTTGCGGTTGGTACCGATCCGATGCTCATTATCGCCAGGGCCATTTATCCCTCACCGGCCGAGGCGGTTAGCTCCTTCTAAAGACTCCGGAACACTTCCTGTCCTAAAGTAGACCTGGCCTGAAACCGTCTGATGGTCGTCTTAAATTGGCTTTTAGAACAGACACAAAGAAAATAATTTGAGTGACTTCAAACCACACCTCTTATTTTTGCTTGAATTGATCTTTTCCTTTTGTTATCATTAGTAATTTATAAGAGAAGAAAACTTCATCATACCTGAAGCTTTGCGCCGCATGAATTTGTATCCCAAGTTCGTGTGAACGCAATTCGTGACTAAATGGGACATTGTATGGTTGATGGCTGAACCCTCATTAAAATAAGGAGCGATTCTATGGCCCCCAAGGGATTTCAAGAAGTTCCAGTTGAAAAGCTAAGATGGCGGCTTGATCCGGCTACGTTGCCGTTTAATACCACTGATGAGATAGAACCCATAAAAGAAATCATCGGCCAGGACCGGGCGTTGGAAGCCTTTCGGTTTGGCCTGGGCATGGAGCAGAATGGGTATAATGTCTTCGTCACCGGGTTGCCCGGAACGGGGCGAATGACCACCGTCCGCAAAATGCTTGATGAAATGACTACCAGCGATAAGGTCCCGGATGATCTGTGTTACGTCAACAACTTTGACGAACCGGAAGCCCCCAAGTTGCTTTATTTGAAACCCGGCATGGGCAAACAACTAAAGAAAGATGTGGAAGAGTTGATCACTACTCTTAAAAAAGACGTGCCCAAGCTGTTCGAAAGCGAGGAATACCTTAAGGCTAAGAAAGAAGTCCTGGTCACTTATGAGGAAAAGGCCAAGAAGTTCTTTAAAGATCTGGGCCAGCGGGTCAAGGAACAAGGCTTTGCCCTGGTCGATGTCCAGATGGGGGGATACAAGCGGCCCGAGGTAGTGCCGATTGTGGACGAGCAGCCGGTCAACGTGGATCAACTCGAGGCCATGGCCGAAAAGGGTCGGTTCCCGAAGGATGAGTTTTTGGCCATTAAGGCCAAACAGCAGGTCCTGCGGGAGGAGATAGACCGGATCTTTATGGAAATGAAGGATATGCAGGAAGAGATGCAGAAGAAGCTGGAAGACATGGACCGGGTCATGTTTCTGAAAAGCACCTCTACTGCCCTAACCGACCTGAATGCCAAGTACGATCAGGAAAAGGTCCAGAAGTTTCTCCAGGATATGATCGATGATCTGGCTAAGAACCTGACTATTTTCCGGCCAGCCGCCCAGCAGATGCCCGCCCCTGTGCCTGGAATGATGTTTATCCCCGTTACCTCGGGAGAAGACAGCTTTCAACCTTATCAGATTAACCTGTTAGTCGATAATTCCGAGCAAAAGAGTACTCCGATCATTATCGAGACCAATCCAACCTATCGAAATGTGTTTGGGGCCATCGAACGATCCGTCGACCGGTCCGGCCTGTGGCGGACGGATTTCATGAAGATTAAGGTGGGCGCTTTTGTTAAGGCCAATGGTGGCTACCTGGTGATCAATCTGCTGGACGCAATTGTGGAACCCGGAGTTTGGCCGGCTTTGAAACGGTCTTTGAAGAATAACAAATTGGAGATTCAAACCTACGATCCTTTTTATCTTTTTACTACTTCCGGGCTAAAACCGGAGCCAATTGAGATAAATGTCAAGGTGGTGCTCATCGGGGATCCCTATATCTATCATCTTCTTCTGGCCTATGATCCGGATTTCAAAAAGATTTTTAAGGTGAGAGCCGACTTTGAAACCTCCATGAAGAAAGACGCTGAAGCCATCAATCAATATACCAGGTTTATTAAAGAAAAGTTAGCCGAGGAAAAAACCAAACCATTCGATCGCACCGCCGTGGCCGCTGTCGTGGAAGAAGGGGTCCGCATGACGGGCCGCCAGGAGAAATTATCCACCCGGTTCCATGAGGTGACCAATCTCATTCGGGAGGCCAATTTTTGGGCCGGCCGGAACGGGACGGAAGTGGTCACCGAGAAACACGTCGATCAGGCTTTGGCCGCCAAAATCCGGCGGTCCGGCATGGTGGAAGAACATATTCAAGAGGCCATAGATCGGGGCACCACCATGATCGACACGGCCGGAGCGGTGGTGGGGCAGCTCAACGGCCTGGCCGTGTATGATATGGGCGAGTATTCTTTTGGAAAGCCCAACCGAATCACCGCCACCACCTCCATGGGCCGATCAGGAGTGATCAATATTGAACGGGAAGCGGATATGTCGGGCTCCACCCACAATAAGGGTGTGCTCATCCTGAGCGGGTTCCTCCGGAAAAGATATGCCCAGGACAAACCACTCACGATGAGCGCCAGTATCGCCTTTGAACAATCATATGGCGGTATTGATGGCGACAGTGCGTCTTCCACGGAATTGTACGTCATCCTGTCCAGCCTCTCAGGGTTGCCCCTGCGGCAAGATCTGGCCGTGACCGGCTCAGTCAACCAAAAGGGAGAAATTCAACCTATCGGTGGGGTTAACCAGAAAATTGAAGGATTTTTCGATGTCTGCAAAGCCAGAAAATTGACTGGGACGCAGGGAGTTGTCATCCCCCACCAGAACGTGGCTGATCTGATGTTGCGGAAAGATGTCGTGGCTGCGGTCAAGGAGGGCAAGTTTCATATCTATCCGGTAAAAAGCATAGATGAAGGCATTGAATTGCTGACCGGGATACCTGCCGGCGAAATTAAGGCCGATGGAGTTTACCCGGAGGGGTCGGTCAATGCCATGGTTAATACTAAATTGATTGAATTAGCTAAAGGGTTAAAGGCGTTTGGAGAGTCCAAGGAGGAGGATGCCCCGAAAGCCAAGAAAAGCCGCAAGAAGGAAACGGCCAAGAATCCGACTGATATAACGGTCGCATGAAATATTTTTTCCTTGTGCATTGACAGCCGGTAGCCCGAAAAGGGCGAATTAGGTCAGCTCAGAGCGACAGTTCTGAGGAAGGAGAAGATCATGTTTCATTTGATGGAGTGGCGGCGGGGAGAAATAGAACGACTTAAAAAGGAGATGGATGATCTGTTGGATCACATGATGAGTCGCCTATCGGAAGTTGGCTCATTTTGCCTTTTTCCGCCGCCGCCGACCGCAGATTTATCGGAGATGGAAGATAAGATTGTGGTCAGTCTGGACTTGCCTGACGTGGACATAAACGATCTGGAGGCCTTACTGGAAGGCGATGTACTGACCATTACCGGGAGACGGATAGCTGAATGTGATTCCGAGGAGGCAACCGGGGAGGGACGTCAGTCGGTACGCTCCTATGGCGTCTTCATCCGCCGGGTCCCAATTCCGGCCAAGGTCTTGTCGGAAGGAGTAAGCGCGGAATACAGAGATGGCCGACTCCGGGTTACTCTGCCCAAACTGATTTCCGGAACGCCCAAAAAGATTCTGATTGAACATCCGTAAAACACAACTGACGGGCCGGGTTTCGGGTTTCGGGTTTCGTGTCGCTACTTGATCGCGGCGCCAGACTGTTCGGAACCCTTGACTCGCGCTTCAGCAATGTTGAGTTGGGCCATTGGATATCCTTTTCAAGGGTATTTTATTACGACGCGTTGCGACGGCCTTATTCGGGAAGGGATTTCCATGTCGGTCACTGATAAAGAACAACCCGGAGCCCGTGATTCGGACCCAGTAACATGTGGCCCGCAACCGGTGCCCCGGACCTCGGACCATGCCACCCTTGACGAGGCCCTTCGTAGCAGTGAAGAGAGAAATCGGACGATTCTTGACAGTAATCCCGACCCGGTGGTGGTATATGACCGGGAAGGCCGGGTGACCTATTTCAATCCGGCATTCGCTCGCACCTTTGGATGGACATTGGGGGATAAGTTAGGCTAGCGCCTGGATGAATTTGTTCCGAAGGAAAATTGGCCGGAAACCCTCATGATGATCAACAAAGTCAAAGCGGGTCAGAGCTTTTCAGGGATTGAGAGCCGGCGGCTGACCAAATGGGGCGAAATTATTCCCGTTAGTATCAGTGGCGCAGTTCACATGGACGACCAGGGAGAGATTATCGGAAGTGTAATCAATCTCAGAGATATCAGCGAACACAAAAAACTTGAGGCGCAACTGTTTCAATCTCAAAAAATGGAAGCCATCGGGCGGTTGGCCGGAGGCCTGGCTCATGAATTGAAGAACCGGATGTTCGTCATCACCGGGTATAGCCAGTTGTTATCAGGATTTTTGGACGAGTTGGCGGCTCACCGGCTCGACGATCGGCTTAACCGGGTCCGGGAAGATATCCTTAATGTAATCCTGGAGATCAAGCAATGGGAGGGTCCAGGTGTGACCCCCATAATCGACACCTTGGCTGGATTGGCAGCTAACCTGGATGATCTAAGATGGAATCTGGGCAAGAACCTGGCGGAAACTATTGCTGAGGGACGAGATGGTTTGGGCGAGATTAATGCGAGCGTTGATCTGTCTGTAGAGTTGATCAACCGGTTGTTGAATTTTTCTTTTGAAGAAATGCTCAAGCTGATAGATGTGGATCTAAACGAACTAATTGAAAATATAGTAAAAATGCTTAAACTGACCATCGGCGAAGACATCACTATCGAAACCCGTTTAGCCCGGGACTTGGCGCCGGTGCGGGCGGACAGAAGCCTTATCGAACAGATTATTATGAATATGGCCATTAACTCTCGTGATGCCATGCGCCGCAAAGAAACCGGTTCAAAGCAATTGATCATCAGCACCGAGAATGCGGTCACGAGTAAAAAAGGCCTCCATGGTCTGATTGAAGCCGATGAAGGGTTTGTCTGTCTGTCCGTAACTGATCGGGGAGAAGGCATGAGCCCGGAAATCATCCCTCATATTTTTGATCCTTTTTACACGACTAAAGGGTTTGAAGGGACTGGACTAGGCCTGTCGGTGATCTACGGAATCGTCAAACAACATCGTGGCTGGATAGAGGTGGACAGCAAACCGGGGCAGGGCACCACCTTCAAGGTCTACCTGCCCATGGCCGCATCAACCTCAACACTGCCGGACCGCCGGGTTGTTTTGTGATTTCCGGCGTTCACTGGTGAAGAAATTCTTGACTCCATACCGTTTATATAGGAAAATATGATTAGAGTAAGGTGATATGCGCTGGTCCGTGTCCATCCTATCCAGGAAAGATTATATCAAGGAGGGTCATATGAATCGCTCTTTGAAGTTTATCTGGGTTTGTCCTGCTGTTCTTTTCATCCTTTTACTGGCCATCATTTTGGTCTCGGGGCAGGGTAAGCGCGATGTCATGACCTGGATGAATTTTTCTACCTCGGTAGCAGGCAATGGCCGGGGTGCAGCGAATGAGACAGGACAGTTGGAGTTGGTGCCGGCCGCTGCGGCCGCGAATGCCGCCTTGACCGACGGGGTGTGGCAAACCAATACCGGTCGGAATGTCTATTTCCAAACCTACGACACTGGGGGGGCGATCCTCATCAGCACCCAGGACGGGAAGATGATTATTGCCGCCTATGATGACCAAATTGTTAGTAATACCTTTGACGGGGTAGACATCTACGGCGGGAAGTTGTATCGTTTCGTGATGGAATTTCAGTCGGCTATTTCCGCCAAATTGACCATCTACCCCCTGTCTTCCACCGACACTCGGGGGGTATCGACTGAATCTTGTTCTCGGTTTGCTATTGCCTCGCCGGTTCGAGGCACCGACGGCGTCTGGAAGGATAGTGCGACATCGATAGAGAACTTTTACGCCCAGACCTACACCGACGGCAGCATGATTATGCTCATAACCAAGGACGGACGCAATATCTCGGCCTACTACGATGTCGTGATCATTGGAAACGCCTTTGACGGACTGGATCTCTATCCTCAACATGTGGATCGACTGGTGTTTCAGTTCAGCTCGGAGGACTCCGGAACCGCGACCCTCTTCGATCTGAGCCAGCATCCCATATCTTCTTGGGCATGCTTCCATTCGTCAAAAGTGGGCGGGACTCCTCCGACCACCACATTTCCGACCACCACCACCTTTCCGCCAACCACGGTCAGCTCCACTACGACCACGGTGACCACGATTACCGGGACGACCACAACCACCGTGACCACTACTTCCCCGACCACCACCATACCCTCGAATCCTACCCTCAAGATCGACCGGGTCTGGACGGCAACTTCCGAAGGAGGGGCGGAGGTCACCTCTTTTCCCGCGGGAAGTTCCTTGTACTTTGAGATTCAGTTTACTCTCGGCAACTTACCGGCGGGGTCAACCGCCACGGCTTTTCTGAGCGTGCCTGGGATATCCTCTTTGAATGACTCAGCCAGTGCCTCAATAAACTCGAATGGATCATATCG